>JBIJDO010000363.1:0-3545 GCA_044344105.1 Tabrizicola sp. | reverse complement strand
CCTACCGCCCGCGCACCGCACTTCTGTCAGCCCAGAACTTCGCCCACCTCGCAGCGCTGCACCGGGTGACGGAAGGTCGCTCCAAGGCACAGTCGCCCTGGGGCGAGACGATCACGGCGCTGCCGACGGTGACCTCGAGCCTCTACCGCTTCAATTTCCACGATAAGGGCGAGCGCGGTGCCGAGCCGAGCGCCGGCCACACGCTGGTCTTGGGCCGCACCGGATCGGGCAAGACCCTTGGCACGGCCTTTCTGATGGCGCAGGCGCGGCGAGTGCATGCCCGCATCCTCGTCATCGACAAGGACCGGGGCCTCGAGATGGCCGTGCGCGCCTTGGGTGGCAGCTATTCTGCGATCCGGATCGGCGAGGCGACAGGCTTCAATCCGTTTCAGACCGAGGTCGACGAGCGCGGGGCGGCCTGGCTCACCGACTGGCTTGGTGACATCCTTGCAGGGTCGCGCCCCTTCGAGACCGCTCAAACCGTCAGCCTGAACGCCGCCGTCCGTCAGATCGTTTCGGCCGATCCGCGGCTGAGGACTTTCGACGGCCTCGCAACCCTCGTCGCCTCGACAGACGACGAGGGCGATCTGGTGGGAAGGGTCCGGGAATGGGGGCAGGGGGGTCGGCATGGCTGGCTCTTCGGGCCCGGGGCCACATCCCAGATCAGCCTGTCCGAAGATGTGGTCGGCATCGACATGTCGGAGATCCTCGATCTCGGGACCGAGCGCTCAGCGCTTCTGGCCTACCTCTTCCGGCGCATCGAACGGGTGATCGAGGATCGCCGTCCGACCCTCATCGTCATCGATGAGGCCTGGAAGATGCTCGACGATCCGATCTTCGAAAAGCGCCTGCATGACTGGCTCGTCACGATGCGGAAGAAGAACGCCGTGGTGATGATGCTGACCCAGACGCCGACCCATCTGACCCGGGTCAAGGTCGGCCAGATCATCGCGGAAAGCGTGGTGACGCAGCTTCTTTACCCGAACCCGCGCGCCAACCCCGAGGATTACCGGATCCTGCGGCTGAACGAGAAAGAGGCCGAGTTCCTCTGCACGCCGACAGGTGGCCTGCGCCTCACCCTCCTGCGCTCGGCCGGGGACTCGGTCTTCGTGAACATGGATCTCGCGGCCCTTGGGCCCGCGCTCGCCGTTCTCGGCGGCGGCCGATCCGGCGAAGACCGCGCCCCCTATGGCTGGCGCGACACCCCCGATTTCTGGAAGGACTTGACGTGACCCGACGCAACCGCCTGATCAACCTTTCTCTTCTCGGGTTCACCGTCCTCTCCGCTTGCGCCGGCGTCGAGACCGGGGCCGTCTCCCCCTGCCACAGCCAGTTCCGGGCCGAGGGCAAATACTTCGCAGCACGGGAGCAAAGCGACGGCATGACGGTCGTCGTCTCAACAATGAACGCGCCCGACGTGCGTTGCGCGAACTGAGCCTCAACATGCGCCGCACCCCCCTCCTTCTCGGGCTCCTCCTCGGTACTGCGGTGCCCATGGGCCTCCTGGCCCAAGGTGTGCCGATCATCGACGGCTCGCGGCTCTCGAATTTCATCTCGCGTCTTGTCGAACAGGCTGAGGACGCGGTGAAGCAGGGGGAGAAACTCGCCACGCGCACAGAACTCAGCGAGATCGAAGACGACCAGCTGGCCGCATATGAACGTTTCCTCGCGGATACGACCGGCGTGACCGACCTCAGCGGCTTCGAGATGGGGACGGGAACCTTCCCTCCTGCCGACGAGGTATATCCCCTTGAGGAGACAAGCCCGGAAAGCCAGCGGCTCTTCGGGGAAGGTGAGACGGTTGAGGCGATGATCATCGCGACGGCGGCGCGCTATGAGACGCATCCCGGCGTCGTGAAGGTTGGGCTCACTCCGACGACCTGGCGCATTCTTTTCCAGTCGCTGGTGAAGCAGGAAAGCGGGTTTTCCAACGCGGCGATCAGCCCGGTCGGGGCCATGGGATTCTGCCAGTTGATGCCGGGCACTGCCGCCGATCTCGGCGTTGATCCGACCGACCCGCTGCAGAACCTCGATGGTGGCGCCCGCTATCTCGCGACCCAGCTCAACAGCTTCGGCCGGATCGACTTCGCGCTTGCGGCCTACAACGCAGGGCCCGGCAACGTCCAGAAATACGGTGGCATCCCTCCTTTCGAGGAAACCCAGAACTACGTCCGCCGGATCTCGGGCTACTATGACGCCTATCTTTCGGTGATCACCGGCGCGGACGTGACGGGCACGTTGGCGGGGGTGGAGGGTGCGAGTGCCGAATGGGGCAACATGTCCTCAGCCTTCATCGGCTATTCCGGCCAGCAGTCGGGGCAGATCGAGGCGGCCATGGCGCGGATCAAGGGGTTCCTTGAAGAGGCCAAGCCCCAGACCCCGAAAGAAGCGGTCGATCAGAACACCTACATGCTCGCCGAACGCGCGCGCCTTACGGCCCTGACGCTGCGGCTGCGCGCGGGTGCCGTCAAAGTCGAGGCGGCCCGTGGGCTCTCGGACGCCGCGCAATCCCTGCAATACACCACCTTCTGGGAGTACACTCCGTGAGACCTGCCGTCCTTCGAACGAGGGCGCGCCTCGCGCTCGCCGTCTGTGCATCGATCCTGGCATCACCTCTTCTGGCCCAAGGCGTGCCCGTCATCGACGGCACCAACCTTGCCAAGAACATCGAGCAGCTGCAGGCGGCACTTCGCGATGCCGAAAACCAGATCGCGCAGATCGAAGAATTGAAGAAGCAGGTCGAGACCGGTCTCGAGCAGCTGACCAACCTCGAAGGCATCCTCGGATCAATCTCGGGCCTGAACGAGATCGCAAGCCTCTACAATTCGGTGGAGGACCTGCGCTCGCGCGCGGCCAAAATCACTGACCTTTCCGGCTTCCAGGATGCGCTCACCATCGGGGATTTCGACGGGCTTTTTGAAAGCCTTCTCGATGGCGATGTGACCATGGGCGACAAGATGGCCGCCGAGTATATGCGCGACACGCTGGAAAGGGCCGGCCTGACCTCGGAAACCCTGGCCGGGTTGTCGTCATCGGAGAACCCGCAGGACAAGCTCATCGCGACGACCGCTGCTACGAGCGCCACGGCCATGGGCGTGGCGCAGCTGTCCTACGAGGAAGCCGCCCAAAGCCTCGCGCGGATCGACGGCCTTGTCGATGAGATCGCCAACCAGGAAGGCCTGAAGGAAAGTATCGACCTCAACACCCGGATGGCCGCCGAGACCAACTACATGCTCGGCCAGATGTGGCGGCTGAATGCGGCTGCAGGGCTTGCCGCGGGTCAGGCGGGCGTGAACTGGGCCGCAGAACAGGCCAAGGAAAAGAGCTTCTTCGACTATTCGGGGGCCGAATGATGCGGCGGTCGTCTCATACGGTCGCGGTAGCTGTTGCTCTGGTCTGCACCGCCAACTTCGCGGCGGCGGACGACCTCAGCTTCCTCAGCGACGTTCAGCTGCTTGAACAGACCCGCGAAGCGGTGGTCGCGCAGGATGCAGAGGCAGCGCTGGACCTCCTGACCGAAATGCAGCGGCGCGGGACCGGGATTT
>JBIJDO010000362.1:0-3547 GCA_044344105.1 Tabrizicola sp. | reverse complement strand
ACAAATCATAGCCCAACCTACGGGCCGGACCAACTGGAGAGTTGTGAATTTTTCATGACAGGAGAATGCCTTGCCGAAGCCATCGCTCTGGGCCGCGATCGCGGATGCCCTGACTGCCGAGATTGCGGCGGGCCACTACCGGCCGGGTGACCGCCTGCCGACCGAAGCCGAGCTTTCCGCCCGCTTCTCGGTCAACCGTCACACGATCCGGCATGCGATGGCGTCGCTTGCCGACAGGGGCCTTGTCCATTCCCGGCGTGGATCAGGGGTCTTCGTCGCCGCCCGACCCACCACCTATCCGCTGGGGCAGCGCGTCCGGTTCCACGACAACGTGCTCGCGGCCGGGCAGACCCCGTCGCGGCGGATCAGCCGGGCCGAGACGCGCCCCGCCGACGCAGAGGAAGCCATGAGCCTGCGGATCGAACCCGGCGATCCCCTGCATGTCGTCGAGGGTCTGTCCCTGGCAGATGGACAGCCGATGGCCGCCTTCCGGTCGTTGTTTCCGGCGGCACGCTTTCCGGGGCTGCTGGCCGAAGTGGCGAAGTCGGGCTCGATCACCGCGGCCCTCGCGGCCTGCGGATTGGAGGACTACACCCGCCGGGAAACCCGTCTCTCGGCGGAACTCGCGGGCCCGGTCTTGGCCTTGCCCCTGCAGGTCAGGCCGGGCGCTGCGGTCCTGCGGTCGGTTGCGGTCAACGTCGATGCCGGGGGTGATCCGGTCGAGCACGGCACCACCTGGTTCGCGGGGGAGCGGGTCACCCTGACGGTGGCGGCGGATCAGCCGTGATACTTCTCCAGAAACGCCTCGGCCAGCAGACTGCGAAAGTCCGGCAGGGCGGCGCGGAGCCGGTCGTGGTCCCAGTCCCACCAGGCCAGCGCGAGAAGACGGTCGGCGATCCCGGCGGCAAACCTGGGACGCAGAGGGGTCGCCGGGCAGCCCGCGACGATCATGAAGGGCGGGACGTCGCGGGTCACGACGGCTCCGGCGGCGACGATGGCTCCGATGCCGATGGTCACCTCGGGCTTGATGATCGCACCGTGTCCGATCCAGCAATCCGCCCCGAGGATGATGCGGCGCGCTTCGCGGGCGGCGAAGTAGGCCGGGTCGTCGTCCGCGTCCTCCCAGTAGGAGGAGGACCGGTAGAGGAAGTGGTGCTGGGCCGCATGGCTGAAGGGATGGTCGGTCGGCCCGATCCTTGTCATCGCGGCGATGTTGGCGAACCTGCCGACCGTGGTATTGGTGATGTCGGCGAAGCGGTCGCAGTATGAGTAGGCTTCGAAGGTGGAGTTGAGGACGCGGGACCCCTGGCCGACTTCCGTCCAGGGCGCGAAAGTGGAGTTCACGATCTGGGCGGTGGGGTGGATCACCCCGGCGTCGGGCGACAGGCGGTGCCCACGCGTGGGCAGATTTTCGGCGTCATTGATTTCAATGGCTTGGGCGTGGACAGTCATGATTCTTTAACTTTCGGACCCGGTTTCGATCCGGGCGGGTTTCAGATGGAGCGCTGACGCGCGAAGACCTTTTGTCTCGTCGTCGGGCCTGCGCCCGCCTCCTCGGTCGCTGGGGGCGCTTCGCCCCCCAGACCCCCGGAGAGTATTTCGCAAAGGGCAGGCAGAGGACGCGGGAGAAAGCGCGGTCAAGGCTCAGCTTCCCTTGATCAGCCTGCGCCGCAGCCAGCCGGAGAGGCTGTCCATCAGCATGACCATCAGGACAATGAGGACCATGTAGTAGGCGACCTCTTCCCAATCCTTCTGGGTGATGATCGCCTGGGTCAGGAGAAGCCCGATGCCGCCGCCGACGATGGCCCCGATCACGGTGGCGCTGCGGGTGTTGGATTCAAGGTAGTAGAGCACCTGGCTGAGGAGGACCGGTGTGATCTGGGGGATCACGCCGAACCGGGCGCGCAAGGCGGCGTTGGCCCCGGTCGAGCGGATACCCTCGACCTGTTTCTCGTCGATGTTCTCCAGCGCCTCGGAGAAGGTCTTGCCGAAGGTGCCCGCATCGGTGATGGCGATGGCGATCGCCCCGGTCATCGGCCCCGGACCGAAGGCGCGGCTGAGGATGATCGTCCAGATCAGCCCGTCCACCCCCCGGATGAAGTCGAAGACCCGGCGGGCGGCAAAGCGCAGGGGTCCGAGCGGCATGAAGTTGCGGGCCGCAAGGAAGGCCAGCGGCAGGGCCACGATCGCCGCTGTCATCGTGCCGAGGAAGGCCATCAGGATCGTCTCGAAGATCGCCCAGGCCACGTCGCCATGCCGCCACATCCGGTTGGTCCAGAAGTCGGACGCCATGGCGCCGAGGTTCGTCCGTGCCGGGTCGATCCGGTCGCCGGTCGTGGCCAGCGCGGCAAGCTCGCCGAAGGACTTGCCGTAGAACGGGCTGTCGAGGGTGAAGAACCAGAGCTCCCAGCCCGGCTGATACCTGAACGTTTCGACTTTGGACCGGGAATAGCTGAAGCGGCCGGCGCCAGTCGTCACCGACACCTTGTTCTCGGCCACGGAAATCCAGTCGGGGACCGGTTCCGGCGCGGTCAGGACGGGTTTGCCGCCTTCGGCCCGGATGTCGATGGTGCCATAGCCCGGCACGACGTAACGCGCGCCCTGATCGTCATAGGTCACGACATGGCCCTCGCCAAGGTCGATGGTGGTCACGGGACCGGCGACGGAGACCCAGTCGGGGAGCATGCCCTCCGGGTAGGTGCCCTTGTTCTCGCCCTCGATGGCGACGGTCAGCTGACCGCTGCGGTTGTCGCGGGTGACATGGGTCTTGTAGGACCAGAAGTCGCCCATGAGGATCGCGGCATTGTCGAAGCGGGCGCGTTGCGCGAGGCCGGCAAGATCGAAGCTGATCGCGGCGTAGACGAGGTAGGCGATGACGGCCGCCGGGATGGCGAAGGCCAGGCGGGTCTTGCGGGCGAACCTGCGGGTGACGGCTTCGGCCGGGGAGAAGGTGGCGGTCATCGGCATGCTTTCGGGCTGGCGGCCCCCTCACCCCGGCCCTCCCCCACGCGGGGGGAGGGAGGCGCAGGGGGATGCGGCAGGGATGACAGGTGATCGGGAAGCCTCGGCTTCCCTTTCGCGGGGCGGGGATGGGGGCGGGCGGTTCCCTTCGGGGCAAGGTGCATCATGTTCCCCTCACCAGCTTGTGGCGGTAGTGGTCCGACACCCGGTCGATCACCACGATGGCAAGGAAGAGGAGGAGAAAGATCGCCACCACCTCGTCATAGCGGCCCTGGCCCCATTGCATCGCAAGCTTCAGGTCATGGCCGATGCCGCCTTCGCCGACGAAGCCGAGGATCGCGCTGGCGCGGACGTTGATCTCGAACCGGAGGAGCGCGTAGCTGAGCCAGTTCGGCGCGACCTGCGGGATCACCCCCAGCCACATCCGCTGCGACCAGTTTGCGCCCACGGACGCGAGGCCCTCGACCGGTTTCAGATCGGCGTTCTCGGCGACTTCGGAGAAGAGCTTGCCAAGCGCGCCGCCGGTGTGCAGCGCGATGGCGATGACGGCGGGGACCGGGCCACCGCCGAGGATGTAGATCAGCAC
>JBIJDO010000361.1:0-3551 GCA_044344105.1 Tabrizicola sp. | reverse complement strand
TGGGGATCGGCATCAAGCTCGTCGACTTCAAGATCGAGTTCGGCCGCCTCTATGAAAACGACATGATGAGGATCGTGCTGGCTGACGAGATCAGCCCCGATTCCTGCCGGCTCTGGGACATGCGCCAGCCCGAACGTCCCGACGGCTCGCTGCCCGACCCGCAACCGCTTGGCGACGTCTACACCGAACTTGCCCGGCGTCTTGGCGTCCTGCCGTCGAACGTCACCCATCCGATGAAGCCGACCCTGATCAATTGAGGCCCCGATGAAAGCCCGCGTCACCGTCATGCTGAAATCCGGCGTTCTCGACCCGCAGGGCGAGGCGGTCCGCCACGCGCTCGGATCGCTGGGTTTTCAGGGCGTCAACGGCGTGCGGCAGGGCAAGGTGATCGAGCTTGACCTCGCCCAGACCGATGCGGCAGTGGCCGAAGCCGAGGTCAGGGCGATGTGCGACAGGCTTCTCGCCAACACCGTGATCGAAAGCTACCGGGTGGAGATCCTGTAAGAGGTTCAGAACGCGGGCGGATCACCCGCCTGCCGACGTGACACCCGCAGCCGGATCCCGTCCTTCGCCCGCACCGTCAGATGTGCGACGGGCACCGGGACCCGCCCTTCCACCGCCTGAAACCGGAACGCCCGCACCAGATGCGCCAGCATCAGCGTGCCCTCCAGCATCGCGAATCCCGCCCCCGGACAGACCCTGGGACCGCGCGAAAAAGGCAGGTATCCGTCCCGCGCCGCCTCCCGCCCCTCGCCCGCCCAGCGGTCCGGGTCAAACGCATCGGGCCGGTCCCACAGCCGCTCGTGCCGGTGCAGATGCCAGGGGCTGATCACCACCTGCGCGCCGCGCCGGACCTTGCGCCCGCGAAACTCTTCCGCACCGGTCGTCTCGCGCACCAGCATCGGCACCGGCGGATAAAGCCGCAGCGTCTCGCGGAACACGTCGCGGGTGAACCGCAGGTCCCCGACCGTGCCGAACGCGGGACGCAGACCCGCCGCCTCTGCGGCGACCCGGTCCTGCGCCGCCGGATGCGTCGCAAGCAGATAGAGCGCCCATCCCAGGGCCGAGGCGCTGGTCTCGTGCCCCGCAAGAAAGAAGATCGCCACCTGGTCGATCATCTCCGCCGTCCCGAACACCGCCCCGGTCACCGGATCGGGCGTCGTCATGATCCGCGTCGCCAGGTCCGGCGGCGCGCGCCCTTCCGTGATCGCCTCCGCCCGCGCTTCGGTCAGGCCCGCGATCAGCGTCCGGATCGCCTTTGCCGACCGCAATGTCGCCCTCCGGTGCAGCCGGGGCATCCAGGACGGCAGGGGCAGGAAGGCTGCAAGGTTCAGGATCGGGGCCGACCGCTGATAGGCGCGAAACGCGTGGAACACCGCCTGGGCCACCCGGTCCTCGATCGGAATGGAAAAGAGCGTCCGGAAGATCACATCCGCCGCCGCGTGGCTCGCCTCCTGCTCCACCTCGACCTCGCCCGTCCGCATCCGCGCGACGGCGGCTTCGGACGCCGCCCAGATCGCCGGGAAGGCTTCCCTCACGCGGCCACCCTCGAATGCCGGGTCGATGATCCGCCGCTGACGCAGCCATTCTTCCCCGTTGGTCAGAAAGACCGACCGGCCCAGCACAGGACGCAGGCCTTCGGTCACCCGGCCCGACTTCGGGAAATCGCCGGGCCGTTCGTCCAGCACCCGCCGGACCAGCACGGGGTCGTTGCAAAGATAGCTCTCGAAGAACGGCGTGCGGAACTCGGCCATCCAGGCGCGATAGAGCCGCGCGGGCTGCGCCGACAGGATGTCGCGCCGGAAAGCCCGAAGATGGCCCCAGATCGACACCTTGTCGGCGCGCGGCTCCGGCTTCGGCGGGGTCATGCCACGTCCCGGAACGGGGACAGCGGTGTCACGATCCGGCTGGCGGACGGCTTCCGGCCCCGGAACCGCTCGGCCAGGGTCAGGGGTCCCGCCGTGATCTGGAAATAATCATAGTCGCCGGGCCGGTCAAAGGCGCAAAGGTACTGGAAATGCAGCCGGAAGTACCGCCGCTTCAAGGCCTGCCATCTTTCCGGGCTCAGCGTCTGCGAAAAGGCAGCCGACAGGATCAGCGGCCAGCGCTGGCCTTCCGGAGCCACCCCGCTCACCGCCACCGGATCGCACAGCGCAAAGCTGCAGCCATCGCCCGGCGCGGTCACATCGACCCAGGTCAGTTCGTCCCGCACCGACAGGAAGGCCAGGTCCGCGCGCAGCCGCACCGCGCCCGGCAGGAACGATACCATCGGCACCGCCTGGCCCAGCGACAGAAGCCCCAGCGCCGGTCCCGCTGGCACGCCGGCCCGGATCAGGTCCGCCAGCACCGACACCGCCAGATGCGCGCCCGAGGAATGCCCGACGACCAGCACCTCGTCGGCCCCGCTCGCCAAGGCCGCCCGCACCCGGGTGCCAAAGTCCCGCAGCCTCTCCTCCAGCACCGCCGGATAGGCGCCGCCATCGACCGTGGTGAAGGCATAGTCATGCATCAGGTAATGGACGAACAGCCGATGGTCGATCCGCCGGAACCCCTCCAGCACCGCCCAGATCGTACCCGCAGCCAGTGCCCAAGCCAGACCAAAGGCCATCGACCACCCCAGCCACAGGACCAGACCTCCCAGCCCAAGAGCCACCAGCGCCTGCAGGATCAGCGCGATCGCCGGGTAAAGCGCCGCAAGCATCGGCCCCTTGCGCAGCCGGATCAGCCGCCCAAGCGCACCGGACCGAAGGTAAAGCCAGGCCGTCCGCCCAAGTTGCAGGTAGGTGCCGACGATCCCGCCCCGCATCGAGCGCTTCACCAGGTCCGACCAGACCAGCACCTCGACATCGGCCTCGACGGCACGCCCGTCCATCTCTGCCGCGACCGTCCAGCCATAAGTCTGACCGGGGCGGGGCCGGATCGTCAACGCATAGCCCGAGATCGCCGACTGAGCGGCCCCTTCGGTCCGGAAGAGCTCGCGGTAGCGGCGCGGCGGGAACGGGTCGTAGCCGGGGATGTACAGGACATGCCGCCGGAAGACGCCCGCCCCGCCCTCCATGTCCAGATCATTCGCCACGCGCATCCCGCCATCCTGCCGCTCCCACCTTAACCGCTGGTAAGCGTTAGGGAAGCCTCAGCCCGGCAGGGGCAGGCCAAGGAATTGATAGGCCTCCAGCATCCAGTAGCTGAAATCGGTGAAGGCCCCGGTGACCAGCGCCAGCCCCACCAGGATCAGAAGCCCGCCCATCAGCCGCTCGACCAGCTTCATGTGACGCTTGAGCTTTGCCATCACAGCCATTGATCTCTCGATGAAAATCGCCGCGATCAGGAAGGGAAGTCCAAGTCCCAGCGCATAAACGCCCAGCAGAAGCGTGCCCCGCTCCATGCTGCCCTCCTGTGCGGCCAAGGACAGGATCGCGCCCAGTTGCGGACCGATGCAGGGCGTCCAGCCGAAGGCGAAGGCCAGGCCCAGCACATAGGCCCCGAGCGCCGAGCCGCCCCGGTCACCCGCGTCAAGCCGGGCTTCGCGGTCCAGAAACGGCAAGCGGATC
>JBIJDO010000359.1:0-3566 GCA_044344105.1 Tabrizicola sp. | reverse complement strand
GATGCGGGTTGTTCATCCTTGCGGGTCCTCGGCTGGAGTTTGGCGATTGCAGCCTAACCCCGTTCCGGGTGAACAACCTCCTGAGAGTTCACACCTAGATCAGGCCTTCCCTGCGGAAGAGGGCCTTGAGGTCGGCCTCGGGTCTGGCGCCGAAATGGCTGATCACCTCGGCGGCGGCGACACAGCCCATGCGGCCCGAGGTGGACAGGGACTGGCCCGTGGCGAGGCCGTAAAGGAACCCGGCGGCGAACTGGTCCCCGGCACCGGTGGCATCGACGGGGACGACGCGGCGGACCGGGACCACGGCCTGTTCGTCGCCCCGGACGACGATGACGTCATGGCCGGACCGGGTGCAGACGACGAGACCCGCGTCGGCGGCGGCCTGTTCGAGAGCGGAAGAGAGGTCGGTCTGATACAGCGCCGACCATTCGTGTTCGTTGCCGATGACATAGTCGAGCGATTTGACCAGACGCCGGAAATCGGGGCGGTGGCGGTCGACGCAGAACGGGTCGCTGAGCGCGATGCCGGCCTTGCCACCTGCCTTGTGGCAGAGGTCGACGGCACGTTCAAACGCCTGCATGCCCTTGGGCTTGTCGTAAAGATAGCCTTCGAGGAACAGGATCTCGGCGCTGCCGGCCACGTTGTCGGACACATCACCGGGGCCAAGCTCGGACGAGATGCCGAGGTAGGTGTTCATCGACCGCTCACCGTCGGGGGAGACGAAGATCATGCTGCGCGAGGTCGGCAACTCGCCACCGGGCACCGGGGGATTGACGAAATCGGTGCCCTCGTCGGCCATGGTGCGGGCGTAGAAGCGGCCCAAGGCATCGTCGTGGACCCGGCCGATGAAGGCGGTGGTGAGACCAAGGTTGCCCAAGCCCGCGAGGGTGTTCGCGACCGACCCGCCGGGGGCCTGCTGGCGGTTCTGCATCGCGCCGTACAGAAGCTCGCCGCGTTCGCGTTCGACCAGCTGCATGATGCCCTTCTGGATGCCCATCAGGTCGAGAAAGCTGTCATCGGCGGTGGAGAACACATCGACGATGGCGTTGCCGATGCCGACGACCTGATAGGACTTCATGCGGTCTTTTCCTCATACTGGCACCAGGCGGCGATCGGGCAGATGCCGCAGCGCGGTTTGCGCGCGGTGCAGATATACCGGCCGTGCAGGATAAGCCAGTGGTGGGCGTGGTGCTGGTACTCGGCAGGGACGTTGTCCTCGATGGCGCGTTCGACGGCGGTTTCATCCTTGCCGGGGGCGATGCCGGTGCGGTTGCCGACGCGGAAGATATGGGTGTCGACGGCCTGCGCGGGGTGGTGGAACCACATGGAGAGGACGACATTCGCGGTCTTGCGCCCCACGCCGGGGAGGGTGACGAGGGCGGCGCGGGAACTTGGCACCTCACCGCCGAACTGGTCGATCAGGAGGCGCGAAAGCTTGAGAACGTTCTTCGCCTTGGTGCGGTAGAGCCCGATGGTCCTGATGTGCTGGATCAGCGCCTCTTCGCCAAGGTCGAGCATCTTCTGCGGCGTGTCGGCGATCTGGAACAGGGCGCGGGTGGCCTTGTTCACGCTGACGTCGGTGGCCTGGGCCGACAGGGCGACGGCAACCAGAAGGGTGTAGGCGTTCAGATGCTCCAGCTCGCCCTTCGGTTCGGGTTCAGCTTCGGCGAACCGGGCGAAGACCTGTTTCAGTGTGGCATAGGGAAGCTGCGGGGCCATGGTGCCCTTTTGCCAGCGCAGGGGTCATGGCGCAACGGGGGCGCAACGGGGGACTTCCGGTCAGGGTCTGGGGAGTGCCGGGTCCTGCTCGCAGCGCGCGAGGGGAATCTCGGTCAGGCTGCGGATCGACAGGACGTTGTCCTGCGGGCGGCTTCCGTCGAAGGTGCCCTCGGCGCAGGCGCAGCTGTAGCCGTAGCGCTGGGTGACCTGTCCGGCATAGTCGATGCGCAGACGGTTGTCGAAAGCCGGAGTGTAGGCGTCTTCGAACCCCGCCACAGGCGCGCTGCCCTGAGAGGAAAACCACCACTGGCCGTCGGCATCCTCAAGGAACACATTGCCGGGCGTCGGGTTGTGGTACCAGCCGCAGCGGGTTTCGGCTGCGGCGGGAACGGCGATCCATAGGGCCAGGGTCAGGAAGACGGTGCGCTGCATTGGGGCCTCATATGCCGGATGTGGCGAAGGAACATGAAATGGCCCGAAGGCTCAAGGCGGGAAATCCGGATGCGCCGGATTCGGGTCGCGGGCCGGGTACGGTGAAACTAGATTGGGCGCACAAGGAGACCAGCCATGACCGACCTGTCGCCCGCCTATCATTACCAGGTGATCGCCCGCGCGCTGGAGGTGATCGACGGCGCGGGTCCGGCGCTGACGCTGGAGGAGCTTGCGGCGCGGATGAGCATGAGCCCGGCGCATTTCCAGCGGGTCTTCAGCCAGTGGGTGGGCGTCAGCCCGAAGCGCTATCAGCAATACCTGACGCTGGGCCATGCCCGGAGGCTTCTGACGGACCGGCACACGATGCTCGGGACGGCGCTTGCCACCGGTCTCTCCGGGACCGGGCGGCTGCATGACCTGTTCCTGACCTGGGAGGCGATGGCGCCGGGCGACTATGCCAGGGGCGGCGCGGGGCTGGAGATCCGCTGGGGCTGGTTCGACAGCCCGTTCGGTCCGGCCATCGTGATGGCGACCGAGAAGGGCATCTGCGGCATGGGCTTTGCCGATGAGACGGGGGCGGAGGCGGCACTGGCAGACCTGGTGCGCCGCTGGCCGAAGGCCACCTATGTCGAGGACCCGACGGCGATCCGGCCAAGGGTAGACGCGGCCTTTGGCGGGAAGGCGACCGGTCTCCACCTGATCGGCGCGCCGTTCCAGATCAAGGTCTGGGAGGCCCTTCTGGCGATCCCTTCGGGCCATGTGACGACCTACGGCGACATTGCCGGGGCCATCGGCCATCCGTCGGCGCACCGGGCGGTCGGCACGGCGGTCGGGCGCAATCCGATCAGTTTCCTGATCCCCTGTCACCGGGCGCTGCGTCGCGACGGAGGCCTTGGCGGCTATCATTGGGGGCTGCCGCGCAAGCGCGCGATGCTGGCCTGGGAAGCCGCGCGCACGGGAGTGTGACCCGAAAGGCGATGCGCGAAAGACTGCCGAAGGGTGAGGGAACACGCAGCCTCTCGACGGCGTTGGTGTATTGTGGCACGGGTCTGAACACAGGCCCGAAGCGGGCCGAAATGCGAGGCGAGAGCAAAATGATGATGAAGACCCCCCTGATCCTGGCCGCTGTCGGCACCCTGGGCCTGACGGCCTGCGTCGATCCGAACGCCTATCCGAACGACCCCAATGGCCGCACCCGCGACGGCGCGATCATCGGCGGGCTGGTCGGTGCCGTGACCGGCGCTGCGGTGGCGGGCGATGGCGACGAATTCAAGGGTGCGCTGATCGGCGGCGCCCTCGGCGCGGGCACCGGCGCGCTGATCGGTCAGGACCTCGACCGGCAGGCGGCGGAACTGCGCGGATCGCTCAGCTCCAACATCTCGGTCACCAACAACGGTGAGTACCTGATCGTCAAC
>JBIJDO010000357.1:0-3567 GCA_044344105.1 Tabrizicola sp. | reverse complement strand
CGGACCTTCTTGTCGTAGAGCCGTCCCCGCAGCGACACGTACTGCTCTCGCCGGGCCGAGTTTTCCCAGTCGATCCAGCGTTCGAAATGCGGCACCGCGTTTTCGCGGATCCTTGTCGCGATCGGTCCGGGTTCGATCAGGATCACCGCGATCCCCGTGCCCCGCATCTCGACGCGAAGGACATCGGTCAGGCCCTCCATCGCGAATTTGGTGGCGACATAGGCCCCGCGCCAGGTCATCCCCACCAGCCCCAGCACGGAGGAGCAGTTCACGATCCGGCCATGGCCTTGCGCCCGCATCAGCGGGATCACCAGGCGGGCAAGGTCGTGATAGCCGAATAGGTTGGTCTCGAAGATTTCGCGCAGGGCGCCGCGCGGCAGGTCTTCGACCGCGCCGGGGCAGGCGAAAGCGCCGTTGTTGAACAGGGCATCCAGCGTGCCGCCGGTCCGGGTCTGCACTTCCGCGACGGCCGCCGCGATGCTGTCCTCGTCGGCATAGTCGAGGCGAAAGCTTTCCAGCCCTTCGCCGCGCAACCTTTCGCAATCCACCTCCTGGCGGCAGGTCGCAAACACCCGCCAGCCCCGGCCATGCAGGCCACGCGCCGCATCCAGCCCGATGCCCGATGAGCAGCCGGTGATCAGAACCGAACGAGGGGACATCAGAGTCTCCGGGGCCGCAAGGCCCTCAGGGGGCTTCGGGCGTGAGGTAGCGCAAAGCGACGAAGCCTTCCACCCCGTCGCCCTGAATCACGATCCGTGCCCAGTCCCCATCGACCGCCTGGACGACCAGTGTGGCTTCGCCCGAGTTAAGCTTGCCGACGATCTCCGCCTCGGTCGAAGGTTCTGCACGAACGTTGACCTGATCGGCGTTGATGTACCAGATCGTTCCGGCCCCACCGTCGGCTGTCTCGGGGACCGCCGCATCATCTCCAGCGCCCGGAACGGCCTCATTGCCGAGGGTCGACAGGGAAAACACTGGCTCCTCGACGGCGACTGCCACCTCGGGCAGGGGTTCGACAGCCGGTTCGGGCTCTGCGCGGGCCACCACCGGCGGGGCGGCGGCCAGGTCCGGCTTGGCAGCGACAATTTCGACCGTTGGTTCGACCCGCGTCACCGTCTCGGTTTCGCCGTCTGCCGAATCGGCCCCCGCAACCACATCTGTCCCGGGTTCTGCCCTTTTCGCCGCCGCTTCGGCGAGGCCGGGACGCAATTGCCCCCGGTCTTCCCCAGCAATCATCAAGGCGGCGAACATGCCGATACACAGAAGCAACGTCAGGCGAAGCATGGGAAGGTCCGTTCCTTTGGTCTCTCCTCTTAGCATAGGCTTCCGGCGAGAGTTGAAGAAAATTTTGCAACCCATGCGCCTGTTTTCGGCGGCTCGCCGAATGTCATCTGGACCCGCACACGGCTTTTCCGTACACAACATCCATGACCGCTGACGACGACGACCCCAAAATCGGGCCCGGTTCCGGGGAGGAAGGCCTGACAATGTCCGAGCCGCTGTCCCGTGCCATCGGTGAGCGGTATCTGACCTATGCCCTGTCGACGATCATGCACCGCGCCCTGCCGGATGCCCGCGACGGGCTGAAACCGGTGCATCGCCGCATCCTCTGGGCGATGCGGCGCCTGCGCCTGACACCGACCGGCGGGTTCCTGAAATCGGCCAAGATCAGCGGCGACACGATGGGGGACTTCCACCCGCACGGCGACCAGGCGATCTATGACGCGATGGCGCGGCTCGCCCAGGGTTTCAACATGCGCTACCCGCTGGTGGACGGACAGGGCAACTTCGGCAACATCGACGGCGACAACCCGGCCGCCAGCCGCTACACCGAGGCCCGCGTGACCTCCGCCGCCGAGGCGCTGATGGAGGGCATCGACGAAACCGCCGTCGATTTCCGCCCGAACTACGATGGCCGTCTGGAAGAGCCGGTGGTCCTGCCCGCCGCTTTCCCGAACCTCCTCGCGAACGGCTCTTCCGGCATCGCCGTGGGCATGGCGACGAACATCCCGCCGCACAACCTGGATGAACTCATCGACGGCTGCCAGGCGCTTCTGGCCGACCCCTCCCTGACGGACGAGGCACTGGTCACCCTGATCCCCGGCCCGGATTTCCCCACCGGCGGCGTGATCGTCGAGCCCCGCGACAGCATCCTTGATGCCTATCGCACCGGACGCGGCGCGTTCCGGCTGCGGGCGAAGTGGGAGGTTGAAGACCTTGGCCGCGGCACCTGGCAGATCGTCGTGACCGAGATCCCGTTCCAGGTCCAGAAGTCCAAGCTGATCGAGAAACTGGCCGAGCTGATCCAGATCAAGAAGGTCCCGCTGCTTGCCGATGTGCGGGACGAGTCCACCGAGGACGTCCGGCTGATCCTCGAACCCCGCGCCCGCAACGTCGATCCGGACGTGCTGATGGGGAGCCTCTTTCGCAACGCGGACCTTGAGGTGCGGTTCTCGCTCAACATGAACGTGCTGATCGACGGCAAGGTGCCGAAGGTCTGCTCGCTGAAAGAGGTGCTGCGCGCCTTCCTCGACCACCGCCGCGATGTCCTGCGCCGAAGGTCGCTGCACCGCATCGAGAAGATCGACACGCGGCTCGAAGTGCTGGAAGGCCTGCTGATCGCCTTTCTGAACCTCGACCGCGTGATTGACATCATAAGGTACGATGATGACCCCAAGGCCGCGCTGATGGCCGAGGACTGGTCAAGATCCCACATCCGCGCCGCTTCCGAGAAGGACTATCGCCCTCCGGCCAAGGCCGAGGGCGAGCTGACCGACAACCAGGCCGAAGCCATTCTCAACATGCGGCTCCGCAGCTTGCGGCGGCTGGAAGAGCTGGAACTCAACCGTGAGCGCGACGCCCTGATGAAGGAGCGTGCCGATCTCGCCGACCTTCTGGAGAGCGAGCGTCGCCAGTGGAAACGGATCGGCAAGGAGCTCGACGAAGTCCGCAAGCTTTACGGCAAGGGCACCGCCCTGGGCGCGCGCCGGACCCAGTTCGCCGATGCGACCGAGACCCCCGACATCCCTTACGAAGCGATGATCGACCGGGAACCGATCACGGTGATCTGCTCGAAGATGGGCTGGATCCGGGCGATGAAGGGCCATGTCGATCTTGCGGCAGAGCAGAAGTTCAAGGACGGCGACGGCCCGCGTTTCGCCTTCCACGCCGAGACGACCGACAAGATCCTGCTGGTGGCCGAGAACGGGCGGTTCTTCACCCTTCTTGGCGCGAACCTTCCCGGCGGACGCGGCATGGGCGAACCCGTGCGGCTGATGGTGGACCTGGCCAATGACACCGGGATCACCGACCTGATGGTGTATCGGGCGGGGCAGAAGTACCTGCTGGCGTCTTCGGCAGGCGACGGGTTCATCGTGCCGTCCGAAGAGCTTCTGGCGCAGACCCGGGCCGGGAAGGCCGTGCTGACGGTCCGCGACGGGGTGAAGACGGCGGTCTGCTGTCCGGTCGCCGGAGACATGATTGCCGTCGTCGGCGACAACCGGAAAATGCTGGTTTTTCCCATGTCCGAACTGCCTGAAATGGCCAGGGGCAAGGGTGTCCGGTTGC
>JBIJDO010000356.1:0-3572 GCA_044344105.1 Tabrizicola sp. | reverse complement strand
CAGGACATTGCCTTCGAACGGGGACTGCAGAAGGTAGATCGAAGCGCTGGTCGAGGGGGCGTAGCGGGTCACGAGGCCAAAGGGTGCCGCGAAGGCCGAGACGACCGCCGCCACGGGGCGCAGCCAGGCGGCCATGGCGATGCCCCACATCGGGGCGGAAAAGGCGGCGGCGCGGAACGGCAGGCCGCGCATCAGCCCGCGCAGGCCGATCGAGCCGCCCATCGAATGCGCCAGCATGTACCAGGGCTGCGGCAGGCCCAGACGGCCCGCCTCGGCCAGCATGGCGTCGAGATCCTGCTGGTACTCGGCAAAATCGCCGACATGACCCATCAGCGGGTCGGCAAGCGCCCGGTCGGCCAGACCCTGCCCGCGCCAGTCGACGGTGAGCACGGAATAGCCGCGTGCGACAAGGTCCCCGGCGGCGCGGCCGTACTTTTCGATGCATTCCGTGCGGCCCGGCAGAAGAAACACCGTCCCGCGATCCCCTGCCGTCCAGGACGCCAGCCGGATGCGCGCTGCCCCCGCCTCTGCCCATATCACCACCGCCCCCGGCGGGGCGTCGGCAACGCCCGCATGAAACGGGGCGCGAAGGACGCCGTCCTGCTTCACCCCAGGACCGACCCGAGCTGCATCGCCAGACCCATGTTGCCATCGACGGCAAGCTTGCCGGTCATGAAGGCCGTGGTCGGGTTCATGTCGCCGTCCAGGATCGACCGGAACACATCCGCATCCGCCGTGAGGGTCACATCGGCCTCGTCATCGCCGGCACGGACCCCGGTGGCATCGAGCATGATGGCGCCTTCGCCGGTGATCACGAACTTGGCCACCCCGTCGAACCCGCCCGAAAGTTTGGCGGACAGCGCCTTGACGGCAGCATCGATCATGTCGCTCATGAGAAGTCTCTCCTTCGTGACCCCGCCGCCACTGGCATTCCGGCGCGGATCGGTTACCTTCGTGTTATGAGTGTCCGGCCCCAGTTTCTCAATCCTGTCGTTGCGGCACTTGTGCTGCTTTTCCTGACTTGCGCGGCGGCGATGGCGCAGGACAGCGCGAAGCTGGACGATCTTTTCGCCCGGTTGCAGACCGCCGAGGCGGGGGAAGCCAGCCGGATCGAACGGGAAATCTGGATCGAATGGTCCAGGTCCGGCTCTCCGGCGATGGACCTTCTGTTGCAGCGCGGCAAGGATGCGATGGAACTGGGCGACTATGCCGCCGCCATCGAGCATTTCACCGCGATCATCGACCAGGACCCGGACTTTGCCGAAGCCTGGAACGCCCGTGCGACCGCCTATTACATGGCGGGCGAGTTCGGGCCTTCGATTGCCGACATCGGCCAGGTCCTGACGCTCAATCCCCGGCATTTCGGGGCCTTGTCGGGGCTGGCGATGATCTTCGAGCAGACCGGCCGGCCCGAACGCGCGCTGGCGGTCTACCGGGCGGCGCTTGGCATTCATCCCTATCTGAGCGGGGCTGCCGAAGCGGTCGAGCGGCTTGAGCGCGACGCCGAGGGTCAGGAGCTTTAGGACATGGACGCGACCCGGCGGGTGACGGCGGTCCTCGGGCCGACGAACACCGGCAAGACCCATCATGCCATCGACCGAATGCTTGCGCACCGGACCGGGGTCATCGGCCTGCCGCTGCGGCTTCTGGCGCGCGAGGTCTATGACCGGATCGTGGCGAAGGTCGGCCCGTCGGTCGTGGCCCTGGTCACGGGCGAGGAACGCATCGTGCCGGACCGGACGCAATACTGGGTCTGCACCACCGAAGCGATGCCGCTGGAGATCGGTGCGGATTTCGTGGCGGTGGACGAGATCCAGCTGTGCGGCGATGCCGACCGGGGCCATGTCTTCACCGACCGCCTCTTGCGCGCGAGGGGGCTGAACGAGACGCTGTTCCTGGGGTCGGACACCATGCGCGGGGCCATCGCGGGTCTGGTGCCGCATGTGACTTTCCAGAAGCGCGACCGGATGTCGACACTGACCTATTCCGGGTCAAGGAAGATCAGCCGGATGCCCGCGCGGTCGGCCATCGTCGGCTTTTCGGTCGAGAACGTCTATGCGATTGCCGAGCTGATCCGGCGGCAGAAGGGTGGCTGCGCGGTGGTGATGGGTGCCCTGTCCCCACGCACCCGGAACGCGCAGGTGGCTCTGTATCAGAACGGCGACGTGGACTATCTGGTGGCCACCGACGCCATCGGCATGGGGCTCAACCTCGACATCAAGCACGCGGCATTTTCGGCGACCGCGAAATTCGACGGGCGACGGATGCGCGCGCTTTACCCGCAGGAACTGGCGCAGATCGCCGGCCGGGCCGGGCGGCATACCGAGGACGGCACCTTCGGCGTCACCGGCGAGGCGCGGCCCTTCGAGGCGGACGTTGTCGAGGCCATCGAGACGCATCGCTTTCAGCCGGTCAGGAAACTGCACTGGCGCAACGAGACGCTGGATTTCGGGTCCGCCGACCGCCTGATCCGCAGCCTAGAGGCCCCGACCTTCAACGACTGGCTGACCCGCGCCCGCGACGCCGACGACGTTCTGGCGCTGAAGGCGCTTTCGGCGCTGCCCGAAGTGCAGGACCGGTTGACCGAACCGAAGCGGGTGCAGCTTCTGTGGGATGTCTGCCGCATCCCGGACTTCCGGTCGTCCACCGGCCCCGAGCACACCACCCTCCTGACCCGGATCTTCGCGTTCCTCGTCGGTCGCGGCCTTGGCGGCGGGCGCATCCCGTCGGACTGGCTGGCCACGGCGATCCGGCGGATCGACAAGTCCGAAGGCGACATCGACACCCTGTCGCGCCGCCTCGCCCATATCCGCACCTGGACCTATGTCACCCAGCGGAAAAACTGGGTCGAAGACGAAAGCCATTGGCGCGAGGAAACCCGCGCTGTAGAAGACCGCCTGTCGGATGCCCTGCATGCGGCGCTGACCCAACGATTTGTCGACCGGCGGACAAGTGTCCTGCTTCGCCGGTTGAAGCAGAAGGAGGCTCTCGTGGCCGAAGTGAACGAAAAGGGCGAAGTGACGGTCGAAGGCGAATTCGCCGGCCGTCTGGAAGGCTTCCGCTTCAAGCAGGACGCAAGCGCCACGCCCGACGCGGCCAAGACGCTGGCTCAGGCGGCCCTGCAGGCCTTGAAGCCCGAGTTGCACCTGCGCGCCGACCGCTTCTACAACGCCCCGGACACGGAACTCGACTTCACCGAACAGGGCGGCCTGATGTGGGGCACCAGCGCGGTCGGCAAGCTTGTCAAGGGTGTCGAGGCCGCCAAGCCCACCGTCGAGGCGTTCGTGGACGAGGACGCCGGGCCGGACGTGGTGGAAAAGGTCCGCCGCCGCCTGCAGCATTTCATCGACCGCAAGGTCGCCGCGCAATTCGAACCGCTTCTCGCCATGGCCCGCGATGAGGCCCTGACCGGCCTTGCGCGCGGCTTCGCCTTCCGCCTGTCCGAGGCGATGGGAGTCCTGCCGCGCGATACCGTCGCCGCCGAAGTCAAGGAGCTGGATCAGGAAGCCCGTGGCGCGCTGCGCAAGCACGGCGTCCGCTTCGGCCAGTTCACCATCTTCCTGCCCGCCCTT
>JBIJDO010000353.1:0-3599 GCA_044344105.1 Tabrizicola sp. | reverse complement strand
GATGCGTTCAACCGGTAAGGCCGCTGCAAGCGCGGTCATGTCCGGGGTCATGCTCGCGATGGCCGCCTGGCGGAAAGCACGGCCGCTTTCGGTGATCCAGACCCGTTTCGACCGGCCGTCGCGCGCATTCGGGCGCATCTCGATCAGCCCATGCCGGTCCAGGACGGCAAGGCTGTGGGTCATCGAGGTCTTCGGCACCTGAAACGCCCGCGCCAGCTCCAGCGGCGTGCGGCCGTCCTTCACCCGGATCAGATGGTTCAGGACGGTGAACTGCGACATGGTAAAGCCCTGCGGCAGCCGCGCCTCGAAAAGGGTGCGGCTCAGTTGTGCCAGGATGCCGACCTCGGTGAAGAGCGCGAAATACACCTCTTCGGAGGTCGGTTTGCCGTCAGCCATTCAGGACCTTCGCCTCCAGCGGCCAGCGCGGGCTGGGGGCAACCGTTGGCCCATAGCCGATGCGTGCCAACATCTGGACCGTCCCGCCGGACGGCGCAAGCCTCGCGTGCAGGTCGGTGTAGAGCGGGGCCATTTCGGGATATTCCTGCAATGCCTGGCTGAGCGGCTGGAACGCGACGCCAAGGCCGGTCGCGGCGAGGTTGACCCGCAGCCAGTCCGCCCCGGTCGCTATCTGGTCGGCGCGGGAGTTGCCGGGGGTCACCAGCCAGACATGCCCCATGGCGGTGTCGGTGTTGGCATAGACCGCATCGAGCCCGGCCTGATAGGCCTGCGAGCCGGTGTCGAGCACGATGTCACGGGTGAAGAGGCCGGTCGCGCCCATCACCTCGAACAAGGGTCCGGTGAAGTCGATCCCGTCGGGGTTCGCGTCGACCTCGGCCCGGCCGATGCGGAAGAGATCCACGGACTCCTTGTAGGTGCGCGGGGTTTCGATCTCGATGCGCAGGGCTTCATGGGTAAAGGCCCGCCAGTCGGCGACCTCCTTGGCATCGACGGTGCCGCCGAACCGGCCATGGGTGGCGACGTTCAGGCTGGCCAGAACATCGGAGGGCAAGGGACGGGTGAGGTCAAAGGGCTCCTTGGTCGAGCGGCGGTCCAGCACATGCGCGAAAAGGGGGTCGGGCGTGACGCCTGCGTCCGGGGTGAAGACCGCGCGGGCGACAGGACGGGCGTCGAGCGCCCTTTCGTCCGATCCCTCCAGGAAGGGCGTGATCGTGACGCGCTGGCCGTCGTGGCTGGCGGCCATCCGCATCAGTTCCAGAAAACAGCCAAGTCCGATGGTGATCTGGCGGTTGAACGGGTCGGTGTGGGGCAGCAGTTTCGCCGTGTCGGCGTAAAGGACCACCTCGCCCGGTGTCCGCAGGTCCACCAGCCAGGGCTGCCGGTTGTGCGGATTGGGTGCCAGAAGCGCATAGGACAGGGCGCGGCGGCGCGGATCGTCACCCAGACCGGCGGTGGTCCAGGGCAGGCCTGCGGTGCGGGGCTGGCGCGTGGCGATGGCTGCGAGCGATCCGGTTGCGGCCAGGATCAGACCACCCCCGATCAAGGACAAGGTCTTGCGGCGGGACAGGGACATCGAAACCTCCATATGATACGACATCGTACGATATAGTACGTTAAGGAACTATATGCAAGTCCTGTGCGGCATTGCGCGGGTGCGGGCAAATTGGTAACAGAAGATGACCAATCCGGAAGTTGCCGCCATGCCCGTCATCACCTGCATCGAAGACCTGAAGCGCCTGCACCGGAAACGCACGCCACGGATGTTCTGGGATTACTGCGAAAGCGGCAGCTATACCGAGCAGACCTTCCGCGAGAATTCGTCCGACTTCGCCAAGCTGCGCTTTCGCCAGCGCGTCGCGCGCGACCTGACGGGCCGGGTCCTGGACAGCACCATGGCGGGCCAGAAAGTCTCGATGCCGGTTGCATTGGCCCCCGTCGGCTCCACCGGCATGCAGCACCCGGACGGCGAGATTCATGCGGCCCGCGCCGCCGCCAAGGCCGGGGTGCCCTACACGCTCTCCACCATGTCGATCTGTTCGATCGAGGACGTGGCGGCCCATAGCCCCGACCCGTTCTGGTTCCAGCTTTACGTGATGACCGACGAGGATTTCGTCGATGCGATCATCGAACGGGCGCGGGCGGCGAAGTGCAGCGCCCTGGTCCTGACGCTGGACCTGCAGATCCTGGGTCAGCGCCACAAGGACCTGAAGAACGGGCTGACCTCGCCGCCAAAACCGACGATCCCGAACCTGATCAACATGGCGCTGAAGCCGCGCTGGTCGCTTGGGATGCTCCGAACCCCGCGCCGCCAGTTCCGCAACATCGTCGGTCATGTGAAGAACGTGAAGAAACTCTCCGACCTGACGGCCTGGGCCAATGAACAGTTCGACCCCAGGCTCGACTGGGGCAAGGTCGCGCGCATCCGCGACCAGTGGAAGGGCAAGTTCATCCTGAAGGGCGTCCTTGACGCCGAGGATGCCAAGATGGCCGCCGATGCCGGGGCCGATGCGGTGATCGTGTCGAACCACGGCGGGCGGCAGCTGGACGGGGCGCTGTCGTCGATCCGGGTGCTGCCGTCGGTGGTGCGGGCGGTCGGCGACCGGACCGAGGTCTGGATGGACGGCGGCATCCGGTCCGGGCAGGACGTGCTGAAGGCGCTGGCTCTGGGGGCCAGGGGGACAATGATCGGGCGGGCCTATATCCATGGGCTTGGCGCAATGGGCGAGGCCGGAGTGACGGCGGCGCTGGAAGTGATCCGCAAGGAAATGGACATCACCATGGCGCTCTGCGGTGAGCGGGACGTGAAGGCGGTGGGGCGTCACAACCTGCTGGTGCCGGAAGACTTTGAGGGAAGATGGGTTTGAGCCGTATCGCTCGTCGATGACTTCGTCACTCCTCGCTGACGTTCCGCGAGGAGACGTCGAAGACGCACGACGAGCACTCGCTTGCCATTTGATCAAATTCTGGCGCATATACCGGCAGACCCACGGAACCACGCCATGACGGACGCAGCTATCGCCGGTATCCCGACTGACCGTCTCGCCGCTTTCGCGAGGCGTGAGGCTGCGACCTATGCGAAGGCCCGCCCGAAAGCCGCCAAGGCGCTGGCAATGGGCGCAGGCACCTTCCTCGGCGGCGTGCCGATGCACTGGATGGCCGACTGGCCGATGCCGCATCTTCCGCTGGTGGCCGGGGCGGAAGGGGCCCGGATCGAGGACATCGACGGCCACCGGCTGGACGACTTCTGTCTGGGCGACACCGGGTCGATGTTCGGCCATTCCCCAGCCCCGGTCGCGAAAGCCATTCGCGCCCAGGCCCGGCAGGGGCTGACCTACATGCTGCCGACCGAAGCTGCCCTTGAGGCGGGCCGCCTGCTGACCGCCCGGTTCGGAGACTTCCGCTGGCAGATCGCCACCACCGCCACCGACGCCAACCGTTTTGCGCTGCGGGTTGCCCGGGCGATCACCGGGCGGCCGAAGGTCCTTGTGTTCAACGGCTGCTACCACGGCACGGTGGACGAGACCTTCGTCAGCCTGGAGAACGGGGTGACGGTGACCGCGCCCGGTCTCTTGGGGCAGGTGAGCGACCTGACCGCGACGGCGGTGTGCTGCGAGTTCAACGACCTGGCCGGGGTCGAGGCC
>JBIJDO010000182.1:0-5936 GCA_044344105.1 Tabrizicola sp. | reverse complement strand
ACAGGGGTTTCGGGTTCAGGTCACGCTCGGCCATGGTGATGCCGAACATCTCGGTCCGGTCCTTCTTTCCCATGATGTAGCGGTTGAAGACCTCGCCATGGCTGGTGACACCGGGCAGCGCGTTCAGGTTCGCCTCAAGAAGGTTCGACCCGGTGCGCATTTCGGCAAAGACGACAAAGCTGTGGAACCGCTGCGGCATCAGGCTACCGGACGATCTGCGGCCGGGCGAAGGTCTGCTCGGGCTGCGCCAACTGGTCATCCGACGGGAAATCGCCCATCAGCACCGGCTGCATGCCCTGATTGCGCAGGTCCTGCAGGAAACGGCCGAAGCCGATCAGGTTCACCAGGCGCGGCAGGTCCGCAGCGCGATGCCCGCCGCGCGGGTTGAGGTCGTCGACAAGCTGCTGCAGGGGTTCGGCGGGGTTTTCCACGAATTCGGCCAGGGACCAGATGCGGACGCGGGCCTTGACGTCCGGTTTCTCGGCCAGCGCGATGAAATCGGCCTCGATCTTCTGCAGCCGCGCGGCCCAGGCCCGGACATCGGCGGCGCTTTTTCCCGACTGCCAGAGCGGCACGGCGAAGGCACCGCTGATGAGGTAAATCGTCGCGTTCGGGTCGGCCAGAAGGAAGGGGACGATATCCTGCACGTCTTCCGGACCGTACTGGAAGCATTGGGTTTCGCCGCGCGTGTTCCAGATCAGGCTGGCCAGGAAGCTGCGCGGATTGTAGTCGCGCAAGGTGGCACTGTCCGAAAGGCCGCCCTTGAACACCGCTTCGCCGCCCGCAAAATGGGCGCGGTCTTCCGCAAACAGGTGGCCATGAACCCGGGCCTCGACCGCGCGGGAAAGCCAGGGCTGGAAATCGTCGAACAGTTCGGCAAAGCCCTGCATCACGCCGTAGGGTGCGGCAAGTCGGTTGCCGCCACGGCCTTTCAGCGGGAAGCGGCTTTGCATGTAAAGGCCGGGGCGACCTTTCAACCGCCGTTCGACGGCCTTGGCAAAGAGGCGGTTGATCTTGCCGGGGTTCGCTTCGGGACGCGGGGCCCGGTCGCCTTCGGGGGTGAGGAACGTGCGGTAGAGAAGGTCCGCCTGCGGCCAGATCTTGCGGGCGACGAAGGTGTCGGCCTGGCGCAGGAGATGCAGGTGATCGTCGTAGAACACATGCGGGCGGCCCTGATAGTCGAACTTGGACAGGGTGAGCGAACGGCTTTCGATGCGGGTGGAGACCAGGCGGACCAGGGTCTGGAAATAGCTTTCGTCGGGGATCCAGACGCGCCTGAAATAGCGGTCATGGGTCGCCCGGTCTGGATGGGTCAGGATGGCCTGCAGGCTTTTGCGGGTCAGGCACCACCATTGGCTGCCAAGGTGCGGGGTCAGGCCTTCGGGAATGCGGCGGCGAAAGCGCAGAAGCCTTTGCAGCGCGACATAGCCGTCGAAGAGGCGGCGGCGGCGACGCCAGGAGAACGGAAAGCGCAAGGTGAAGCGTTCGGCCGACAGGCCGCCGACCGTCCAGCCGACATCGGCGGTGGTGACGCTTTCGATGAAGTCGGTGTCGGGGTTCTGGCCCAGGTGCTCTTGCAGGGCGCGGACCGGGCGGATCGGCAGGCAGGAGCCGGATGCGAGGAAGACATGGGTCACGTCGGGGAAGTCGGCGAGCATCGTCTCGGAGGCGTCGAGGGTGGCCTGCACCAGCCCGAAGGTGCCCCATTCGCAGGCGGTCCGGCGGGAAAAGCGGATGTCGGGCCGGTCGGCCAGTGCGGCGGCAAGCTGGCGTTCCCCGGCGTCCGGGACACGGGCGTCGAGATGGATGACCACGGGGCAGCCGGCATCGGCCCAGTGGCGGGCCACTTGCGCGGCCCGGTCCAGCGCGGTGTGGCACATCAGGACCACGCCCATCGTGGTGGCAGGGGGGGTCACGCCCAGTTTCCTTTCGACATCAGGCCCAGCACCTCAAGCTGGCGCCAGTTGACATATTTCTCGCTCCAGGTGCACCAGAGATCACGCTCGCGCGCGATGCCTTCGCGGTAGGCGCGGTATTCGTGGCTTTCGGCATAGTGCTGGCCGCGGGCGAGTTCCTCGGCGGCGCGGGCGGCGAAGGTGTCGAGGAACTTGGCGTGGAGAAGAACGCCCGAGGGACGTTCCCCCCCTGATCGTCATAGGTGAGGTTCAGGCGCCGGGGCAGCATCATGTGGGTCGAGGAGACATAGGCAAAGCTGCGGTCCCATCTGACCAGCGGGGTCTTGTTCATCGCCGGGGCATGCTTCGGCCGGTCGGGGAAGAAGAGCCGCGCGCGGGGACCGCCCTGGACCCAGAGGTTGCGATAAAGGGCGTTGCGGCTGATCGTGTAGTTGCCGCTGTCGAAATACTGCGCGATCTCGAACGGGTTCTGCCCCTCGCGGTAGGGCTGTTCGTGCATCGCGCCCTTGGGGTACATGTCCAGCATCATGGCGGAAAAGCTGCGGGTGTCGCCCGAGTCGAGCCAGTCGGTGAGCGCGCGGAGGGGTCGGCTCTCGCAGTAGGGGTAGACGAGGAATTCGTCGACATCGACCGTCAGGCACCAGCGGTTGTGGCCGTGGCGGCGGAGGAGATGCATCATCCAGTCCATGCCGAAGCGCGATTGCCGGTAGCCGGCGGAAGTGGTCCAGACCGAGACGTCGGGCTGGTCGGCCAGGTATTCGCGGGTGCCGTCGTCCGAGGCGTTGTCGACGATGAGGAAGTGGTCGATGCCAAGGCGGCGGTAGTAGCTGAGGAAATACGGCAGCCGCAGCCGTTCGTTCCGCATGGTCGAGAACAGGAGGATCGGCTGGGCGGCAAGGCCTGCGGTGCGGTCGGCGACGGCCCGGAGCTGGTGGCGGCGGCGGAGGGCGCGGGCGAGGAGGTATTTCCTGCGGACCCGCAGGCCGTAAAGCGTCATCAGGCCCATGGGCGGACCCTGCGGTTGCGCAGCACCTGACCCGTCATATCCAGCCGCCCCGCGACATCAGGCCCAGTGCCTCCAACTGTCGCCAGCCGGTGTAGCGGGTGGACGCAGGCGTGTGCAAGACCGGGTCGGCGGTGAGCCGGTCATAGTAGGCGGCGTACTGCGTCCCATCGGCGAAATGCTCGCCCCGCAGCTTTTCCTCGGCCGAGCGTGCGGTGATGCCGGGCAGGAATTTGGTGTGCAGAAGGATGCCCGAGGTCAGCTCGCCCCCCGCCGTGTCGTAGACCTGGTTGAGATGCGGCGGCAGAAGGGCGTGGGTGGAGTTCACGTAGGCATAGCGCCAGTGCCAGCGGACGAGGGGGGTCTTGTTGAGCGTGGGCGCCTGGCGCGGGGTGTCGGAAAAGAAGGCGCGGGCACGCACCCCGCCCTGAATCCAGAGATTGCGCATCCGGGGCTGGACCTGCACCTGGTAATTCCCGGCATCGAAGAAGGAGAGATGTTCGATCGGATCGTCTTCAGGTCCGACCGAGCCTTCCGAGACCGGGCCGCCCGGATACATGTCCAGTGTCATCGCGCCGAAGGACGCGCGGCCCTGGCGGTCGAGCCAGTCGGTAAGGGCGGCAAGCGGGCGGCTTTGCCAGTAGGGATAGATGAGAAGCTCATCGGCGTCGAGCGTCAGGCACCAGTGTCCGTGGCCATGGCGCAGCATCAGCCAGGTCAGCCAGTCCATGCCGAAGCGCGCCGCCTTGTAGCTGGCGTCCGTGCGCCACAGCGACACATCCTTCGCGCCGCGCAGCAGGTCCGGCGTCGCGTCCGTGCTGGCGTTGTCCACCGCAAGGAAGTGCCGCACCCCGAGCGCGCGATGATGCGCCAGGAACTGCGGCAGGCGAAGGGCCTCGTTCCGGACGCAGAGAAAGGCGAGCACATCCTTTGCGCCGATCTCAGCGGTGCGGTCGATGACCGCCGTCAATTCGCCCCTGCGGCGCAGGGCGCGCCAGAGCAGGCTGCGGCGACGATGCCGCAACCGGACCGCAAGAAGAGCCCGCGCCAGCGGATCGGGCTCGGACAAGGCGCCGATGGGGCAGGCACGGGGCGGGCCGCCGGGAAGAATGGCCGGCGTGCCCAAGCCTATTGCGCGGCCTTCTGCATCGCGGTCAGCGTGTTCAGGAAATCCGCGAACTCGGCCCCGAATTCGGGCCGGGACAGACCGAAGGCGACGGTTGCCTGCAGAAAGCCGATCTTCGAGCCGCAATCATAGCGCTGGCCCCGGAAACGCAGGCCGAAGACGCCGTCCTTCTTCTTGGTTTCTTCCGCGATGGCGTCGGTCAGCTGGATTTCCCCGCCCGCGCCCTGCTTGATCTTGTTCAGATTGGTCAGCACCTTCGGCGTCAGGATGTAGCGCCCGATCACGGCAAGGTTCGAGGGCGCGTCGCCCTGTTTCGGCTTTTCCACCATGCCCTTGACCTTGACGATCTGGCCGTTGTCCTCGGCGATGTCGAGGATGCCGTAGCTGGAGGTCCGCTTCGGCGCGACCTCCATCGCCGCGACCATGCAGCCGCCGGTTTCGGCATGGGCCTCGACCATCTGCTGCAGGCAGGGGGTTTCGGCGGCGATCACGTCATCGGGGAGGAGGACGGCGAAAGGTTCGTTGCCGATCAGGCGTCGGGCACACCAGACGGCATGGCCCAGGCCCATCGGGCGGTTTTGCCGGACATAGGCGATGGCACCGCTGTCCATGTTGGTGTCTTTCAGGATGTCGAGCAGATCGGTCTTGTTCTTCTTCCGAAGCTCGGATTCCAGTTCCGGCGCGTGGTCGAAGTAATCCTCAAGCGCGGACTTGCCGCGCGAGGTGACGAAGATGAATTCCTTGATCCCGGCGGCCCGCGCCTCGTCGATGGCGTACTGGATCAGGGGGCGGTCGACGAGCGTCATGATCTCTTTCGGGATCGACTTTGTCGCAGGAAGAAACCGCGTGCCCAGGCCCGCAACCGGGAATACGGCCTTGGTGATCTTTCTCGCTTTCATGACCTGATCCAACCCTTACTGTTCTGTCGACAAAGATGTCATCAATATCTGTTCGCAACCGAATCTGACCTTAACCGGGCAGCGTCGCGGCAACATTGGTAAATTGCACCAGAGTGCCGACAAAAGCACGAAAAAGCTGCAGGAAGAGGTGATCAGGGCCGGACAAGGTCGTCCTGGTCGGGTCCAGCCGCCGCAAGGATTTCTTCGATGACCGGCACGTCCGAAGGCGTGTTCAGTTCCCAGAACCGGCGGCCGCGGGCGTCGACCTCGACACAGCGCACCGGCTGGCCATTTTCCAGAAAGCGAAGTTGTTCAAGGCCTTCCAGAAGCTCCAGCCGGCCGGGGGGCCATCCGACATAGCGGTGCAGGGCGTCAGGCCGGTAGGCATAGACCCCGACGTGATGAAAGACGGCTGTCAGCGCGTCGGGTTCAGGCAGGGTGGCGGTGTGGGGAATCACCTCTTTCGAAAAGTAAAGCGCGGTCCGGTCGGCAGCGAAGACGGCCGTCGTTCCGCCGACGGTTCCGGCGCGGCGGTAGGCCATGAGGCCCGCGAGGGCGCGACCGTCGCAGCGCAGGACCGGGGTCGCCATCGCGGGCGGATCGTCGCCGGACATCGCTGCCATCAGATCCTCGACGAACCAGGGCGGGGTCAGCGGCGTGTCACCCTGCAGGTTGATGATCAGATCGTGGCCGGGACGTTTGCCTGCCACCTCGGCGCAGCGTTCGGTGCCGTTGCGACAGGTGGAGGCGGTGATCACCACCTCGGCCCCGAAGCTCCGGGCGTGGGTGGCGATGCGGTCATCATCGGTGGCCACGACGACGCGGGCAGCCCCCCGGACGGCCATCGCCGCCTCCCAGCTGCGCCGGATCAGGGTCTTGTCGCCATCGGGCCCGCGCAGGGTGACCAGCGGCTTGCCGGGATAGCGGGTCGAGGCAAAGCGGGCCGGAATGGCGATCAGCACCTTCATTTCAAGGTGACGCCGGGGGCATGG
>JBIJDO010000233.1:0-5121 GCA_044344105.1 Tabrizicola sp. | reverse complement strand
GGGTTGTCCCAGCCGGGCTTGCCATAGGTGAGCGGCTGGTGGTCATCGAAGCGGACGACGCGGCCCCCCGCCCCGCGCAGGACGGCGTCCCCTGCGGCGGTGTCCCATTCCATGGTGCGGCCGAGGCGGGGATAGAGATCGGCCTCACCGGTGGCGACGAGGCAGAACTTGAGGCTGGAGCCCGCCGAGGTCATGTCGCGGACAGAGTAGCGGCTGATGTAGTCGCCGGTCGCCTGGTCGCGGTGGGACTTGGACGCGACGACCATCAGGGCGGCATTGTCGGGGGTGGCGACGCGGAGCGCCCTTGTCGGGCCGGGCCGGTCCTTGGCGAAGGGGCCGGTTTCCTCGACGGCGGTGCCGTCCGCGAGCGTGTAGAAGAGGCGGCCTTTGGCCGGGGCGTAGACCACGCCATGGGTCGGGATGCCATCTTCGACATAGGCGATGTTCACGGTGAAATCGCCGCGCCGCTGGATGAATTCCTTGGTGCCGTCCAGCGGATCGACGATGAAGAAGGTGCGGGCGGTCTGCGCGTGGCTGGCTACCTCTTCCTCGGTGATCAGGGCGATGTCCGGGTAGGCGGCGCGAAGACCGGCGGAGATGACCGCATCGGCGGCCTCGTCGGCCTCGGTCACCGGGCTGGCGTCGCCCTTGGCGCGCACCTCGAAGTCGGGACGACCATAGATTTCCATGATCCGGTCGCCGGCCAAAAGCGCCAGGCGGCGGGCGAGGGTCGTCATCTGTGCGAAATCCATCACATCTCCATCGGTGCGGCGGGTGGTGATTGCCGAACCTTCCGGGGGTCCTTATCCTGTGTCGTCAACAAAACGGCAAGATTTGCCGGTACATGATGCCGGACCGACAGGGGTGGACCGCATGTTCCGTCAGGAACCGCAGCAGCGCGCGTGGCTTGGCACAGGGTACGAAACCCTGCGGCTGATCTATCATGTCGGCGTCAGGAACCTGCGCAAGTCGCACGGGAATGCGGTGCTCGGGCTGGTGATGTCGATCGTGCAAAGCCTGATGATCCTGTTGATCATGTACTTCATGATGGAGATCTTCGGGCTTCGGCGCGTCGCGGTCAGGGGCGACTTCATGCTCTACGTGATGTCCGGGGTCTTCATGTTCATGACCCATGTCAAGGCGATCGGCGCCGTCTCGGGCGCGGACGGGCCGACCTCGGCGATGATGATGCATGCGCCCCTGAATCCGATCATCTCGATCATGGGGGCGGCGCTCTCTTCGCTGTATCAGCAGACGCTGGCGGCGGGGGTGATCCTGTTCTTCTACCATGCGCTGTGGAGCCCGATCACCATCGACCAGCCGGTGGGGATGATGGGGATGTTCCTTCTGTCCTGGTTCACCGGGATCGGGATCGGCATGGTGTTCCTGTCGGCCAAGCCCTGGCAGCCGGATCTGATCGGGATCCTGGTGATGATCTACCAGCGGGCGAACATGATCGCGTCGGGCAAGATGGTGCTGGCCAACAACCTTTCGGCCGAGCGGCGGTCCTGGTTCGACTGGAACCCCTTGTTTCACACCATCGATCAGGGGCGCGGGTTCATCTTCCTGAACTACACGCCGCGCTACACCCAGATCGACTATGCGGTCTACTACGCCTTGGTCTGCGTCATGATCGGCCTGATGGCCGAGTTCTTCACCCGCCAGCATGCCTCGGCCAGCTGGAACAAGCGGCGGTGATCCGGGCTTTGCCGCTGCGGTGGTCGATGGCCGTCCCCGCGCAGCCGTAGCCGGGGAGCCGCAAACCCGGCGAATGCCGAAGATTCGCGGCAAACCACGCGCGGCAAGAGTTGCAGGCCCGAAAACCCCTGCCTATATACGCCCCACACCAAGGGCAGGCCGCCAGACCTGCCGGTTTATCGAGGGTGGGGATGCCTGCTTGCCGGGGTCCCTGCCGGAACATCGCCTGAAGTAAAGGGATATGAGACATGGCCAAAGTCATCGGTATTGACCTCGGGACCACCAACTCCTGCGTTGCGATCATGGACGGCTCGCAGCCCCGGGTCATCGAGAACTCGGAAGGCGCGCGCACGACGCCTTCCATTGTCGGCTTCACGGAAAGCGAGCGCCTCGTCGGCCAGCCCGCCAAGCGCCAGGCCGTGACCAACCCGACGAACACGGTCTTTGCGGTGAAGCGCCTGATCGGACGCCGCCTGGGCGACCCGGAGGTCGAGAAGGACAAGAAGCTGGTCCCCTACAAGATCGCGGACGGGGGCAATGGCGACGCCTGGGTCGAAGTGCGGGGCGAGAAGTACTCGCCCAGCCAGGTTTCGGCGTTCATCCTGCAGAAGATGAAGGAGACGGCAGAATCTTACCTGGGCGAAACCGTCACCCAGGCCGTGATCACCGTTCCGGCCTATTTCAACGACGCCCAGCGTCAGGCCACCAAGGATGCAGGCAAGATCGCCGGTCTTGAGGTGCTGCGCATCATCAACGAACCGACGGCGGCCGCGCTGGCCTATGGCCTCGACAAGAAGGAAGCCCGCACCATCGCGGTCTATGACCTTGGCGGCGGGACCTTCGACATCACCATCCTGGAAATCGACGACGGCCTTTTCGAGGTCAAGTCGACCAACGGCGACACCTTCCTGGGCGGCGAAGACTTCGACATGCGCATCGTCCAGTACCTGGCCGATGAGTTCAAGAAAGAGCATGGCGTCGATCTCACGCTGGACAAGATGGCGCTGCAGCGGCTGAAGGAGGCCAGCGAAAAGGCCAAGATCGAGCTCAGCTCGTCCCAGCAGACCGAGATCAACCAGCCCTTCATCAGCATGGACAAGACCACCGGGCAGCCTTTGCACCTGGTGGTCAAGCTGACCCGGTCCAAGCTGGAAAGCCTGGTCGAGGACCTGATCAAGAAGTCGATCAAGCCCTGCATGGCCGCGCTGAAGGATGCCGGTGTCGGCAAGGACGACATCGACGAGGTCGTGCTGGTCGGCGGTATGACCCGCATGCCGCGTGTCGTGGAAGAAGTGACCAAATTCTTCGGCAAGGAACCCCACAAGGGCGTGAATCCCGATGAAGTCGTGGCACTGGGCGCGGCCATTCAGGCTGGCGTTCTGCAGGGCGACGTCAAGGATGTGGTCCTCCTCGACGTGACGCCGCTGTCGCTGGGGATCGAGACGCTGGGGGGTGTCTTCACCCGCCTGATCGACCGCAACACGACGATCCCGACCAAGAAGTCGCAGGTGTTCTCGACAGCCGAGGACAACCAGAACGCGGTGACGATCCGGGTCTTCCAGGGCGAACGGGAGATGGCCGCCGACAACAAGATGCTGGGCCAGTTCAACCTGGAACAGATCCCGCCCGCCCCGCGCGGCGTGCCGCAGATCGAGGTGACCTTCGACATCGACGCCAACGGCATCGTGTCGGTGAAAGCCAAGGACAAGGGCACCAACAAGGAGCAGGCGATCACCATCCAGGCCTCGGGCGGGTTGTCGGATGCCGACATCGAGCAGATGATCAAGGACGCCGAGGCCAACGCCGAAGCCGACAAGGAACGCCGCGAGCTGGTGGAGACCAAGAACCAGGGCGAGAGCCTCTTGCACTCGACGAAGAAGTCGCTGGCCGAGCATGGCGACAAGGTCGATCCGTCCACCGTCGAGGCGATCGAGCTGGCGATGGGCCCCTTGGAAGACGCGCTGAAGGGCGAGGATGCGGGCAAGATCAAGAGCGGCATCCAGAACCTGACCGAAGCCGCGATGAAGCTGGGCGAGGCGATCTACAAGGCCAGCCAGGCCGAGGGTGGCCAAGGCGACGAAGAGCCGCGACCGGTGGATGATGATGACATCGTCGACGCCGATTTCGAGGACCTGGGCAACAACAAGCGGAAGTAAGCCGCGCGAATCGGGGAAAGGGGCGGTCTGGCAACGGGCCGCCCTTCCTTGGTTCCACATGGGGGTTTTGCCGTGGCAAAGCGCGACTACTACGAGGTTCTGGGGACGAAGAAGGGCGCGTCTGCGGACGAGCTGAAGAAGGCCTATCGGGCGAAGGCGAAGGAGCTGCATCCCGACCGCAACACCGACAACCCTCAGGCCGAGGCCCAGTTCAAGGAAGTGAACGAGGCCTACGAGGTTCTGAAGGACGACCAGAAGAAGGCGGCCTATGACCGGTTCGGCCACGCGGCGTTCGAGGGCGGCATGGGCGGTGGCCCGCGGCCCGGCGGCTATGGCCAGCAGGGCGATTTCGCCAGTGCCTTCTCGGATGTGTTCGAGGATCTCTTCGGCGATTTCATGGGGCGCGGCGGCGGGGGTGGCGGCGGTGGCCGGTCACGGGCGCAGCGCGGCTCGGACCTGCGCTACAATCTGCGGGTCAGTCTGGAAGAGGCCTATTCCGGCATCCAGAAGACGATTGCGGTGCCGACCTCGGTCGCCTGCGACACCTGCCACGGCTCCGGGGCAGAGGGTGGCGCGGAACCGGTGACCTGTCCGACCTGTTCGGGCATGGGCAAGGTCCGGGCGCAGCAGGGTTTCTTCACCATTGAACGCACCTGCCACCAGTGCAACGGCATGGGCCAGATCATCAAGAACCCCTGCCGCACCTGCGGCGGCCAGGGGCGGATGCAGCGCGAGAAATCGCTGTCGGTGAACATCCCGCAAGGGGTGGAGACCGGCACCCGGATCCGCCTGGCGGGCGAGGGGGAGGCGGGACTGCGCGGCGGGCCGAGCGGTGATCTCTACATCTTCATCGAGGTGAAGGAGCACGCGATCTTCCAGCGCGACGGGGTGCATCTTTTCTGCCGGGTGCCGGTTTCGATGCCGACGGCTGCGCTGGGCGGCGAGGTCGAGGTGCCGACGATCGACGGCGGCAAGGCGCGGGTCAAGGTGCCTGCCGGAGCCCAGACCGGCAAGCAGATGCGGCTTCGGATGAAGGGGATGCCGGCGCTGCGGTCCTCGAACGCGGGCGACATGGTGATCGAGCTTGCGGTCGAGACCCCGGTCAACCTGACCGCGCGGCAAAGGGACCTGCTGCATGAGTTCGAGAAGCTGAGCGAAGAGAACAACCCGGAAGGGTCGTCGTTCTTTTCCAAGGTGAAAAGCTTCTGGGACGGGATGAAGGGGTGATCCCGGCGCAGGGTGGGGTTGAACCCCACCCTACGATGCC
>JBIJDO010000352.1:0-3600 GCA_044344105.1 Tabrizicola sp. | reverse complement strand
TTTCCAGCATGGCGATCATCTTGTACCAGGTCTCGAAGATCTCGCGGCCGTAGACGCCCTTGATGGTGATGGCCTTGAAGACGATGCGCGACCAGTCCACCGGCGACTTGCCCGGCGGGATCCCGAGCATCGCGATGCGCCCGCCCATGACCATGTGCTCGACCATCTGGTCCAGCGCCTGCTGGCTGCCCGACATCTCCATCCCCACGTCGAAGCCCTGGGCCATCTTCAGGGACGGATAGACCGATTTCAGGTCGGTGGTGGCGACATTCACCGGGACCACGTCGGCAACCTGGGCGGCGAGGTCGAGGCGGGACTGGTTGATGTCGGTGATCACGACATGCCGCGCGCCGACGTGCCGCGCGACGGCGGCGGCCATGATGCCGATCGGACCGGCGCCGGTGATCAGCACATCCTCGCCGATCAGGTCGAAGCTGAGGGCGGTGTGGACCGCGTTGCCCAGGGGGTCGAGAATCGCGCCGATCTCGTCGTCGATGGCGTCGGGCCGGGGGACGACGTTGAAGGCCGGGAGGCGCAGGTACTGGGCGAAGGCACCCGGTTCATTCACGCCGATGCCGCGCGTTTCGGGGTCGAGGTGGAAGCGGCCCGACCGGCTTTGCCGCGAGGTCTTGCCGATCAGGTGGCCTTCGCCGGAACAGCGCTGGCCGATCTCCAGCCCTTCGACATTGCGGCCCTTGTCGACGATGATGCCGGCAAATTCGTGGCCGGTGACGAGGGGGACGGGAACGGTCTTCTGCGCCCAAGTATCCCAGTTCCAGATATGGATGTCGGTGCCGCAGATGCCGGTCTTGTTGATGCGGATCAGCACATCGTCGGGGCCGATCTCCGGCACGGGGCGGGTCTCCATCCAGAGGCCGGGTTCGGGTCTTGCCTTGACCAGGGCTTTCATTTCGTTTGCGCCGCTGCCCGGCGCAGGCATTTCGTTGGTCATTTCAGCACTCCGGTGGCGCGTCCGGCCTGGGTGAAGGCCTCGAGCGCGAAGTCGAGGTCGTCGCGGGAAAGGGCTGCGTTCATCTGGGTGCGGATGCGGGCCTGGCCCTTGGCGACGACGGGAAAGAAGAACGGGGCGACATGGACGCCGCGCCCGTTCAGGTCGGCGGCCATGGCCTGCGCAAGCTTCGCGTCGCCGAGCATGACGGGGATGATCGGGTGGTCCCCCGGCAGGAGGGTGAAGCCTGCGGCGGTCAGGCCCTTGCGCCAGTAGGCGGCGTTCTCGGTCAGTTTCGCCCGGAGGTCGTCGGCCCTTTCGACGATGTCGAGGGCGGCGAGGGCGGCCCCCACGACGGCGGGGGGGAGGGCGTTCGAGAAGAGATAGGGCCGGGCGCGCTGCCGCAGAAGGTCGATCACCGGCTGCGGTCCGGCGACATAGCCGCCGAGGGCTCCGCCAAGCGCCTTGCCGAGCGTGCCGGTCAGGATGTCGACCGTGACGCCCGCGCGGGCGGGGGTGCCACGGCCTTGCGGGCCGGTGAAGCCGGTGGCATGGCAATCGTCGACCATGACCATCGCGCCGTATCGGTCGGCAAGGGCACGGATGGCGGGCAGGTCGGCGTAGTGGCCGTCCATGGAAAAGACGCCGTCCGTCGCGATGAGGATGAACCGCGCCCCGTCGGCTTTCGCCGCTATCAGCTGCGCCTCAAGGTCGGCCATGTCGCTGTTGGCGTAGCGGTAGCGCTTCGCCTTGCAGAGCCGTATGCCGTCGATGATCGAGGCGTGGTTCAGGGCGTCGGAGATGACGGCATCCTCGGGGCCGAGGAGGGGCTCGAAAAGGCCGCCGTTCGCGTCAAAGCAGGCGGCGAAGAGGATCGAGTCGTCCTGTCCGAGGTATTGCGCAAGCCGGGTTTCCAGCAGCCGGTGCTGACCTTGCGTGCCGCAGATGAAGCGCACGCTGGCCATCCCGAAGCCGTGGGCGTCCATCGACTGCTTGGCGGCGGCGATCAGGCGGGGGTCGTCGGCAAGCCCGAGGTAGTTGTTGGCGCAGAGGTTCAGCATCTGCCGGCCGGCCATTTCGACATGCGCGCCCTGCGCCCCGGTGATCAGACGCTCGCGTTTCATCAACCCGTCGGCGTCGATCTGGGCAAGAGTCGCGGTGATACGGTCAAGGAAGGCGGCGCGGTCGGTCATGAATCCCCTCGCTTGGCATGACCCGACAGTGGAGCGGAAGGCGGGGGGCGTCAATCGGGGGCTCGTCGAAGCCTTCGGCACGCGTCGCAGTGCAGGCGACGAGAAGACGAAGTCGAACGAGGAGCGGTCAGGTGCCGCAATAGGTGACGTACTGGCCAAAGCCGGTCGGCGCGGGCAGCATGTAGGCTTCGGCTTCGGCGAAAGGGGTCTGGATCGCGGCGAGGAGGGCGTGGAACGGGGCCATGTCGCCGTCCGTTGCGGCCGTCAGGGCCGCCTCGACCTGATGGTTGCGCGGGATCACGGCGGGGTTGGCCTCAGCCAGACGCCGGGCGGCACCGTCCCCCGCCCGGGCGTGCCAGCGGGGAAGCCAGGCCGCCATCGCGGTGAAATCGTCGAAGAGCGGGCGGAGGGCAGCCGCGTCGCCAAGGCGGCGGAAGGTGAGGGTCCAGTCGGCCCCCTGCATCGCGGTCAGAAGGTTGTCGGCAAGGGTGGCGTCGCTGGGGTCTTCGCCGGGAAGCCCAAGCTTGCGGCGCATGACGCGGGTCCACGCGGCGCGGTAAAGGGCCGCGATCCCGGTCAGGCGGTCGTTGGCGATCTCGACCGCGCGGTCGGGGTTGGGGTCGATCAGGGGGACCAGCGTCTCGGCCAGCCGCGCGAGGTTCCAGGCCAGGATCAGCGGCTGGTTCTGATAGGCATAGCGCCCCTGGTGGTCGATGGAGGAGAAGACGGTGCCGGGTGCATAACCTTCCATGAAGGCGCAGGGACCGTAGTCGATGGTCTCGCCACTGATCGCCATGTTGTCGGTGTTCATCACGCCGTGGATGAAGCCCGCGCCCATCCACTCGGCGACAAGCGCGGTCTGGCGGGCGATGACGGCGTCCAGGAAGCCAAGGCAATCGCCGGGGGCAAGGTCGGGGTAGTGGCGGGCGATGGCGTAGTCGGCCAGCCGCCTGACATTCGCCTGATCGCCCCGCGCGGCGAAGAACTGGAAGGTGCCGACGCGCAGGTGGCTGGCCGCGGTGCGGGCAAGGACGGCTCCGGGAAGCTTCGAGTCGCGCCAGACCTCCGCGCCGGTCGCGACCACGGCCAGCGAGCGGGTGGTGGGCACGCCCATCGCGGCCATGAATTCCGAGATGAGGTATTCGCGCAGCATCGGCCCGACCGCCGCCTTGCCGTCGCCCCCGCGCGAGAAGGGGGTCTTGCCGGAACCTTTCAGCTGGAGGTCGAAGCGGCGGCCGTCGGAGGTGACGATCTCGCCCAGAAGATGCGCGCGGCCGTCGCCAAGCTGGGGCGAGAAGCCGCCGAACTGGTGGCCGGCATAGGCCTGGGCGATCGGGTCGGCACCGGGCGGCAGGGAAGCGCCAGATAACCAGTCACGGGCCTGATCGTCGGTCAGCGACAGGCCAAGGTCGGCGGCAAGCGGGCGGTTCAGGACCAGAAGCTGCGGGGCAGGGGCTA
>JBIJDO010000351.1:0-3611 GCA_044344105.1 Tabrizicola sp. | reverse complement strand
GGTTTCACACCCCCGGACCCCCGTGGGATATTTGGGAACAGGTGAATGGGGGAAATGGCTTGGGCGTGCGATGCCACAGAGTTGCCGCCTGTACTGCTCCGCGAACACCCTGAAGGTCGAAGGAAGTGCCTCGACTTGTCGCGGGACTAATCGGGCAAGAAGTGGGGAGTTACCCTTTCGCCAGATCCTCGAACAACCGCGCCACGCCTTCGGCGCCCGGATCATTGTGGCCCTTGAGTTTGTCGGCGGCCAAGTAGCTGGCTCGGCCGGCCTTGGCTCGGGTCATCTGGGCGGTGGCGTTGGCGCCTTCGCGGGCGGCTTTTGCCGCCGCTTGGACTCCCTGCGGGAGGGCGGCGAGGGCGGGGGCGAGGGCGTCGATCATGGTGCGGTGGCCGGGGGCGGCTCCGCCAACCTGCATCACGCGGTCGAGGCCTGCGGTGAGGGCGCCGATCCAGGTTTTGCCGGACGCGCTTGCGTCGCCTGCGGCGGCGAAGAAGATCGCGAGGAGGACGCCGGAGGAGCCGCCCATCGTCTGGGAAAGCTCCATCCCGATGGCGCGGTAGAGCTGGGTCGGGTCGGCGAGGGGCAGGCGGTCAAGCGCGCTTTGCAGGGCGCGGGCGGCGCCAGCGAGGGTGCTGCCGGTGTCGCCGTCGCCGGATTTCGCGTCAAGCGCGTTCAGGTCAGCCTCGCAGGCGATGAGGGCCTTGCAGCAACGCTCGACCAGCGCGCGGCGCGCCGGGTGGGCGCTTGGCACGGCCTGGATCGGGGCGAGGCCGTCCGGCAGGGGCTTCACCGCGACCGGCCCGAACGGGGAGAGGCCCGGCCAGGCATGCGGGCCGACCGGGGCGGCGAGGCTGGTGACCTGCGCATGGTCGACGGGGAGGAGCGAGACCGAAAAGCCGTGCATGTCGAGCGAGGTCATCATCGGCGCGGGGCCGATCAGCCATCTGACCTTCGCCCCGAGCGGCGAGAGCGCAAGCTCTTCGGTCAGGACCGACATTTCCAGGGGCGTGGTCGAGCCGAGGTTGTTCAGAAGCGCCACGTAGCCGCCCGCCCCGGTATGGGGCAGAAGCTTTTCGACGACCCGCTGCATCGCCGACCGCGCGCCGGAGAAGGCGACCTGTTCGATCCCGGCCTCGCCGTGGATGCCAAGGCCAAGTTCGGCCATGCCGTCGGCGATGCGGTTCTCTTTCGGGCTGCCGGGAACGGTGCAGGTGTCAAGGGACATGCCGATGGAGACCGCGCCGTCGATCACGTCTCTTGCGGCGGCGGCGATGGTGTCGAGATCGGCCCCGGCCTCGGCCATGGCTCCGGCGATCTTGTGGACGAAGAGGGTTCCGGCAACGCCCCGTGCCTGCGGCAGGTCGGGGAGTGCGATGTCATCATCGACGATCACCATGGAGACCTTGAGGCCGAAGGCGCGGGCACGCTCGGCGGCGAGGCCGAAGTTGAGGCGGTCGCCGGTGTAGTTCTTGACGATGAGGAGGCAGCCCGCCTTGCCCGTTACCGCCAGAATACCTGCCAGCACCGCGTCCACGGAAGGGCTGGCGAAGACATCGCCGCAGACCGCGGCGGTGAGCATCCCCTGGCCGACGAAGCCGGCATGGGAGGGTTCGTGGCCTGATCCGCCGCCGGAGACCAGCGCCACCTTCTGGCGGTCCCAGTCGGTGCGGACGACGACGCGGATATGCGGGTAGCCGTCCAGCCGGGCCAGCTTGCCTCCGGCGGTGCGCAGGGTGCCGTCGATGGCTTCGGTGACGAGGCTTTCACGCGCGTTCATGAACTGTTGCATCGGGGCGGCCTTTCAGATGCGGTTGCCGGTCGCGTCGAACCAGAGCGGATTGTGGGGGCGGATCTTCAAAGTTTCGCCGGGGCTGAGGCGGGTCTGGGGTTCGGTGAGGGTGATGAGGCTGTGGGGGCCGAGGGCAAGATGCAGGCGGGTCTGGTCGCCCAGATGCTCGACCCGGGTGATGGTGGCGTCCTGGCCACCCTCTGAAACAGACGGGCCGATCTGGATGTGTTCGGGGCGGAGGCCGATCCGGGCGGCGTTCGGGGGGGCGCCCGGAAAGGCGCTGGCGGGCAGCAGGTTGATGTGCGGCTGGCCAAGGCGCGAGGCGACATAGGTGGAGACGGGGGTCTCGTAGATCTCGCGCGGGGTGCCGAACTGCACGAGGCGGCCATGGTCGAGGACGCCGACATGGCTGGCCATGGTCATCGCCTCGATCTGGTCGTGGGTGACGTAGAGGAAGGTGGCCTTCAGGTCCTGGTGGATGCGCTTCAGCTCGATCCGAAGGTCGGCGCGAAGCTTGGCATCGAGCGAGGAGAGGGGTTCGTCCATCAGGTAGATGCGGGGGTTGCGGACCAGGGCGCGGCCGATGGAGACGCGCTGCATCTCGCCGCCCGAGAGCGCGGTGGCCTTGTTGTCGAGCTTGTGCGGGATGCGCAGGACCTCGGCGACTTCGGCGACGCGCCGTGCGATCTGCGGTTCCGGCATCGCGATCATCGGGGACCGCAGAGGGAAGGCGAGGTTGTCGCGGACGGTGAGGTGCGGGTAGAGCGAATACTGCTGGAAGACCATCGCCACGTCCCGCTGGGCGGGGGTGTCCTGCAGGACCGATTGGCCGCCGATGCGGACATCGCCCGAGTCGGGCCGGTCAAGACCGGCGATGAGGCGGAGGGTGGTGGTCTTGCCCGCCCCGGTGGGACCGAGCAGGACGACGAAGGCACCGTCGGGGATCGTCATGGTAACGTCCTTCAGCGCCTGGGTCGCCCCGAAGGCTTTCGTGAGGTCGGAGAGGATGACCTCAGCCATGGTGCACCCCGGCATTGGCGGCGGTGCGCAAGGCGCGGCCGGTGGTGGCGTCGAACAGCGACAGACGGGGGGCGTTGAGGGAAAGGCCGGTGAGATCGCCAGGCCGTGCGGTCCGGGTCGAGGAGGTGCGGGCCTTGACGGTGCCATGCGGCGTGGACAGCGTCACGATCTGCGTGGTGCCAAGATACTCGGTCGCCTCGACGCGCCCGCGCAGGGGGGCGGTGTCGGTGAGCGCGACATGTTCGGGGCGGACGCCGAGGACCAGCGCCCCCGCGGCGGGTTCCTGCAACCGGGGGAGCGCGACCTCGTGGTCGCCGAGGGTGACCTGTTCCGCACCTGCGGCGGCACTACCCTCGAAGCGCAGGAAATTCATCGCCGGGCTGCCGATGAAGTCGGCGACGAAAAGCGTGGCGGGATGGTCGTAGATCTGTTGCGGGGTGCCGAATTGCTCGACGACGCCGTGGTTCATCACCACGATCTTGTCGCCCATCTGCATCGCCTCCAGCTGGTCATGCGTGACATAGACGGTGGTCGCGTGCATCCGGTCGTGCAGGGCGCGGAGTTCCTCGGCCATGATCTCGCGGAACTCGGCGTCGAGCGCGCCCAGGGGTTCGTCCATCATGAAGGCCTTGGGGCTGCGCACGATGGCGCGGCCGAGGGCGACGCGCTGGCGGTCGCCGCCGGACAGGCCGCCGACGGGGCTGTCGAGCATGTGGTCGATGCGGAGGATCCGGGCGACTTCGGCCACCTTTCGGCTCACCTCGGCCCTGGGGACGCCCTGGGACACCAACGGATAGGC
>JBIJDO010000348.1:0-3636 GCA_044344105.1 Tabrizicola sp. | reverse complement strand
GAGATCGAGCGCTGCCGGGGAAGGCTCGGGGTGCTGGTGGGCCGGCTGGAGGCGGGATTCTGAGGCTGGGTGCCCACGCGTGGGCAGCTTTTCGGCCCGTTTGGAATCAAGGGCTTGGCTGTGGGCGTTAGGGATTTGTTCATTCGCTGCCCGCCAGCAATCCGCCGCCCGGCCCAGCATTCGATGCGAGCATTCGGGCCGAAAAGCGCCGAACTTTCTGCCGCGCGGCATATTCCCTTTCCCTTCCCCTAGCAATTCGCTTCGCGTGCCCCACTTGTAAGGAAGCGGGCCATCCGTCCGCACAAAAGGACTTTCATGAACATTGTTGAAACTGCTGCCGGCAACCCGGCATTCTCGACACTTGTGACCGCGCTTTCTGCGGCCAACCTCACCTCGGCCCTGGGCGGCACCGGCCCCTTCACGGTCTTCGCACCGTCGAACGAAGCCTTCGCCAAGCTGCCCGCGGGCACAGTCGAAGATCTGGTCCTGCCTGCCAACAAGGACAAGCTGACCAAGATCCTGAAACTTCATGTCGTTTCGGGCAAACACATGGCGGCGGACTTCACCGACAAGACCGCCGAGATCGCCACGCTTGGCGGTGAAAAGGTCACCGTCACCGGCAAGGACGGCGCGGTACATGTCGGCGCGGCAAAGGTCAGTTCAGGCGACCTGAGTGCCTCGAACGGCGTGATCCACGTGATCGACACCGTGATGATGCCCGCCTGAGCGGCGGCCACCAACTCATACAAGGGACAGGGGGCCATCCGGCCCCCTTCTTCATGTCCTGTGTCGGGACCGTGGACTCCGGTGTCGGGCTGAAGCCCGACCTACATCAGGGCCTTCAGCCGGTCGGCCTGGTCAGCGCCGATGCGGTAATGGCCGGTTATCGGATAGGCGAAGAGGATATCCTCTTCCTGCACGCCACCGCCGATGTTGTGCAGGATCAGGGGCGTGCCGTCCGGCCCGCGCTGGTCGGATACGATGCCGATGTGCGAAAGGCTGCCGGGCAAGGTCCAGGTGACGATGTCCCCCGGCAGATAGGGCGTCGGGCCGTCGTCCAGCGGCAGTTCGGCCCCGATCCGTGCCAGCAATGTCCGCAGGTTCGGAACCCGGCGGTGATCGATGTTTCGGTCGGGACGCGCCAGGCCCCAGAACGCGGGATAGGCCGCGAAATCGGCCTGCATGTCCCGGTTCACCGCGAGTTGCAGGTCGATCCCCCAGCCATCGCGCAGCGCGCGGATGACCACATCGGTCGAGACGCCCCGGTCGCGCGGCAGGTCGCCGCCGGGAAAGTCCAGCGGCACATAGGCCGGATCGAAGGTCACCGTCACCCCGACCTGATCCCGCGCGGCGGCGGTCAGGCGCGATGGTTCCGACCCGGCAAACGCCGGGGAGACAAGACCAAGCGTCAGGAACAGGACAACACTGCGCATGGTCGAAATCATGCGCCTTTCCGCCCCGCAGCGCGAGTGGGGATTTCCGGAGAATCGCGCGGGCTGGCACCTTTTCGCCGGGGCCGGTAAGAGTTTCGTGATGGCGATCACCCTCACCTCACTGGCCGATCTTGCGGCGCATGGCTTCGATGACATCATCGACGTCCGCGCACCGCTGGAGTTTGCCGAGGATCATCTGCCCGGCGCAATCTCGCTGCCCGTGCTGGATGACGCCGAGCGCGCCGAGGTCGGGACGATCTACAAGCAGGTGTCGCCCTTCACCGCGCGCAAGGTGGGTGCGGCCCTGGTCGCAAAGAATGCGGCAGCGCATCTGCAGGGACCGCTGGCCGACCGGCCCGGCGGCTGGCGTCCGCTGGTCTATTGCTGGCGGGGCGGGCAAAGGTCGGGGTCCTTTGCGACGATCCTGGGCCAGATCGGCTGGCGGGTGGAAACGCTGGCGGGCGGTTACAAGGCCTGGCGCGGCCTGGTGGTGCGCGAAGTCTATGACACGCCGGTGCGCGCTCCGGTGGTGGTGCTGGACGGGAACACCGGGTCAGCCAAGACCGAAGTGCTGAACCTTCTGCCTGCCCTTGGGGTGCAGGTCATCGACCTGGAGGGCCTGGCCCGGCATCGCGGGTCGCTGTTCGGATCGGTCGGGGTGCAGCCGTCGCAGAAGGCCTTTGAAGGGGCGCTCGCGTTGGCTTTGACCGCTTTGGATCCGTCGCGCCCCGTTGTCGTCGAGGCGGAAAGTTCGAAGATTGGAAACTGCCGCCTGCCGCCGGAGATCTGGAAGGCGATGGTTGCGGCACCCCGGGTGGCGATTGCGGCCCCCAGGGCGGCGCGGGCGGCCTATCTGGCGCGGGCCTATGCCGACCTGACGGCGGATGCGGACCGGCTCGCGGCAACGGTCGGACTGCTGAAGCCATCGCACCCTGCCGAGGTGATCGAGGACTGGCTGAAGCTGGCGGCCCTGCCGGACCATGTGGCGCTGGCGGACGGCCTGATGGAGCGGCATTACGATCCGCGCTATGGCAGGCACCGGGCGCGGATGCCGGTCCCGGCTGCTGAAGTATCTGCCGACAGTCTTGCGCCGGACGCCTTGCCTGGACTTGCCGCGCGGATCGCGGATGCGGTGCGGGGATTGCCCGCGCAGAACCGCAAATGACCCCGGCCTTTCCGCAGATGCGCGATGTGGTGCTGGTCGGTGGCGGGCATGCCCATGCGCTGGTGCTGCGGATGTGGGGGATGAACCCCTTGCCGGGGACGCGGCTGACGGTGATCAACCCGGACCCGGTCGCGCCCTATACCGGCATGCTGCCGGGCCTGATCGCGGGTCACTACCGGCGCGACGCGCTGATGATCGATCTGGTGCGTCTGGCGCGCTTTGCCGGGGCGCGGCTGATCCTGGACCGCGCGAGCCACATCGACCGCGAGGCAAGGCTGATCCGGCTGGAGGGCCGGGGGGACCTGGCCTATGACCTTGCCTCGCTTGATGTCGGCATCACCTCGGACCAGCCGGGGATTCCGGGGGCGACCCTTCATGCGGTGGCGGCCAAGCCGCTTGGGGCCTATGCCGCGGCCTGGGAGCGGTTCATTGCCGGTTGTCCTGATACGCCGAAGGTCGTGATTCTGGGGGCGGGGCTGGCGGGGGTGGAGCTTGCGCTTGCCTCGGCCCATGCGCTGCGGGGGAGGGGCAGGACCCCGGTGGTGACCCTGATCGAGGCGGGCGAGCGGTCCCTGCCGGGAGTGTCGGCGGGGGCGGCCCGCCGGCTGCGTGCGGCATTGGACGCGGCGGGGGTTGGCCTGCGTCTAGAAGACACAGCCCTGGAGATCGGCGCGGATGCGGTGCGGCTGGCCTCGGGCGAGGCTGTCGCGACGGATTTCACCGTGCTTGCGACCGGGGCGCGGCCACTGGACTGGCTGGCGGGCATCGGGCTGGCGCATGAAGGCGGGTTTCTGGTGACGGACCGGATGCTGCGCACCTCGGACCCGGCGATCTTTGCAGTCGGCGATTGTGCGGGGGTCGGGGGCGATCCGCGTCCGAAGGCCGGGGTCTTTGCCGTCCGGGCCGCACCGGTGCTGCTCTACAATCTGCGGGCCAGGCTGTCGGGGCGTCCGCTCCGGGTGTTCCGGCCGCAGCGCGACTACCTGAAGCTGGTCTCGATGGGGGACAAGGTGGCGCTGGCCGAGAAATGGGGCATGG
>JBIJDO010000346.1:0-3649 GCA_044344105.1 Tabrizicola sp. | reverse complement strand
GACAATGGGCTGAAGGATGATCTTCCAACGATCACGACCTTCCTCAATCGCCTACTGGCGCTGACGATCGATATGCAGGCCGTGCTATTCTCGGCCTTTGAGGATCTGCTCGGCCAACGGATCGAGGGGGCCATCGCCGCCGGGGTCTATGACGTCGGGCTCGAGACCCTGCGCGCGGAGAGTTTCCGCGTCACCGATGCCCGGGTGATCTACACTCATCCCGGTTCCGGCGCAGAAACCCAGCTCCTGACGATCGCGGAGAAGCGGCGCAACACGCCGACCTCGCTCGCGGATGCGCTCGACTGGCTCGATGACTCGAAGGCGCGGCTTTTGGTCAACAGCCGTTCGGGGCGGGCGGCGGTGCAGGTGCCCGCGACCAGCCTGATGCTGGACGACGGCACCATCGAGCCCCGCTTGCGGCTGATCCGTCCGACAGAAGCCAGCACAGTTCCTGCCAAGATCATGGAGGACACCCATTGGCTCGAGGCCGACCGCGCGGCCTTCGCTGCCGCCTGGACCGCAGAATTGGCCGAGGTGCCGGAGTTCTCAGACGCCACGCTGCACATCGTGGCTGGCCTGTTGCTGCCAATCTGGAAGCAGCTCCCCCAGGACGAAACCCGTGTCTACCGGCTGCAGACGGACGATGGTCAGCGCATAATCGGCCGCCGGGTCTCGCCCGGCTGGGTCGCGACCACGCTTGCTGACGACGCGCCGAAGCTTACGGCGGCGCAGGTCCATGCCCTCGTGCTGGAGGGCAAGACGGTCGTGCGGCTGGCCGAGAGCATGGAACTCCATCGTTCCCGCGTCATGGGCGTGAACCGGATCGAGCTCTCTGGTTTCTCCGAAGCCGCCAAGGACCGGCTCAAGGCAGGTGGCTTCTTCTCGGAGATCATCAGCTGGAAGCTGAGGCTCTTTTGCCCGGCGGATGCGAGTGGGATCAAAGTGCTGGATCGTCTGCTTGCACGTTGTCCTGTGTCGGGACTACATGCACGCAAAGGTTGTTGAGTGTTATGTATTCCGAAACCGAAGAATTGATCCGAGCCCTCGCGGAAAATGCCGAGGGCGTCTGTCGCGCCTACCTTCCCGCCGGACGGCGGGAAGGGTCCTACTGGATCGTGGGCGACCTGCAGAACAATCCCGGCCGCTCGCTCTTCGTGCGGCTGACCGGGCCAGCATCGGGGCCAGGTGCAGCCGGCAAGTTCACCGATGGCGCCACGGGCGAGCATGGCGATCTCCTCGACATCATCCGCGAGCGGACCGGGATCTCCCGCTTTCCCGATCTCCTTGCCGAGGCCCGGGCGCATCTGGGCCGTCCGCAGCCGGTCCTCCCGGATAGGCCAGTGCAAAGGAAGGCCAAGGCCCCTGGTGGCACAACAGCAGCGGCGGCGCGTCTGTTTGCAGCCTCGATGCCGGTCGCTGGCACGCTTGCCGACACCTACCTCCGTTCCCGGGGCCTCACCCAATGGGGCACGATGAGTGCGCTACGCTTCCACCCGAAATGCTGGCATCGGGATGAGGGTCAGACGCGGAGCGTCCCCAGACCGGCGCTGATCGCTGCGGTCACCGATGGGGCAGGGGCTTTGCAGGGCGTGCATCGCACCTGGCTGGCGCCTGACGGTCAGGGAAAGGCGGCTGTCGAGACGCGGCGGCGTGCGATGGGTCACCTCCTCGGCAATGCTGTCAGGCTGACCCCGCATGACGACATCCTCGTGGTCGGCGAAGGCATCGAGACCATGCTGTCCTTGGTCGAGGCAGTGCCGGACCTTCCCGTCTGGGCGGCGCTCTCATCGGGTCACCTAGGGGCAGTCCTGCTGCCGGAGGGGCTGCAGCGCCTCTACATCGCCATCGACCGCGATCCCGCTGGGCAACGCGCGGCAGAGAGGTTGAGCGCCAGAGCAACCCAGGTCGGGATTGCTGTTCGGGTGTTGGAACCGCGGCTCGGGGATTTCAACGATGATCTCCGGGCGAACGGCAAAGAGGCGCTGCGCCAACATCTGGCAGGTCAGATCGGGCCCGAGGATCGGCATCGCCTGTTCGGCTGAGCAGCATCGCGCAAGGGGCGGTCTGGGAGTGCGGAGCAGGGGTCACGGATCTCTGTCGTGGCTCTGGATCGTCGCCTTGCCTTTTCCCGGGCAATCTCATCCACCCGTCACCCGAGCGGCCTTCAAGAGATGGGCAGGCGGCCGTCAAAGGGGCCGCCCCTTCAAGGACGGGCGGCGACTGATTTCCACCGGCGGGGACGAGCCCCGCCTTAGCATCGCGAGACAAATCAGCCGCCCCCCGTCCTCCTCCACATGCGTTCCGGCCCCGAAGAGGGGGTGAAGGGTCCTCCCCCGTGACAGCTTTCGCAGCCCATGAAGGCCGCGCGGGATGACGCGCGGACCAGACAGGCCCGGAGGCAAGAAGAAGATGACGATCCACACCCACGACGACGCTTACGAACCCGCCCACAACGCATCCCAGACCGCCCATGCGCTTGAGGAGCTTCAGCTTTACGGCTACCGCCCCTTTGAGGATGAGCCCGATCCGCGCCCGATGCCAGACGCCGACCGCCTCCGGGGAGCCGTCGCCGATATCTTCGACGCTCTCGTTGCGAGCCTCGCCGACACCCGCATGGAACCCGACCTCGAAGAAGTGCTCTGGGGCCAGGTCAACCTCTTCCACCGCGCCACCGCCCGGATCGAACGGTCGCTCGACGACAACGAGCAGGCACAGCGCCGCCTCCAGCGCGAGCAGGACGGCTCCGAGGTGAAATCCACCGAACTCGAGCGTCTGACGGCCGAGGGCCTGACCTTCACAGATCGGCGGAACTGCATGGACATGATGCGCGACCACGCTGCCTCTGAGTTCTGGCATCACACGGGCTCGACCTGGCGGCCACGCACGGGCTCGAAGGTGAACCACCAGCACCTGACCGCTGCGCTCATCGATAGCCGCGACTTCCTGGCTGCCAAGCGCCGCGCGGAAACCGAGGTGATGCTGCCCGCAGGCCCCAAAGTCGCCCTCACCGGCGGGACCGACTTCAACGATCACCGCCTGATCTGGGGCAAGCTCGACCAAGTCCGGACCAAGTATCCCGACATGGTCCTCCTGCACGGTGGCAGCCTGAAGGGCGCAGAGCTCATCGCCGCCAAGTGGGCCGAGACCCGGGGCGTGACGCAGGTGGCCTTCAAGCCCGACTGGACCAAGCACGCCAAGGCCGCGCCCTTCAAGCGCAACGACGCCATGCTTAATGTGCTGCCCGTGGGTGTCCTCGTCTTCCCGGGCAACGGCATCCAAGAGAACCTCGCCGACAAGGCCAAAAAGCTCGGCATCCCGGTCGTGAAGTTCGAGAAGGGGGCGTGAGCCCCCAACTAGTTCAGACACGTCTTCAGTCAGTCAGTCGGTTGGCTGTACTTATTCGAAAAGTTGGGTTTTTCTATTCAATGCTGCCTCCTGAACCCACGAAGCATGATCCGGACTGGAAGATCCCCGACGTCGGATGGAACACTCGGCAGCGGCAACACGACCTGCGCAACAGGTGCCTGCAGCTTAGTGTAGCGCCCGAGGCGTTTGTAGGGATAGCCTGTGAGCACGGCGACAAGGGTCGGAAGCGCCCGCTCCAATTCCGCCCGGTCGACCAGCCATCGCGAAGCAAGGTCGGCCTTGA
>JBIJDO010000344.1:0-3661 GCA_044344105.1 Tabrizicola sp. | reverse complement strand
GCCGCGGATCGCCCGGGTGATCGAGCCCGACGCCGCCCTGACCGACGCCCTCGACGAAGGGCACGCCCGCTTTCGCGCCGCCCAGACAGCCATCAAGGACCTGACATGACCGACTTTTTCAAAGGCATCCCGCAGATCAAGTACGAAGGTGCGGCAAGCGCCAACGAATTCGCCTTCCGGCACTACAACCCGGACGAAGTGATCCTTGGCAAGCGGATGGAGGACCACCTCCGCTTTGCCGTTGCCTACTGGCACAGCTTCGCCTGGCCCGGCGGCGACCCGTTCGGCGGCCAGACCTTTGAACGCCCGTGGTTCGGTGACGGCATGGCGCTGGCGAAGCTGAAGGCGGACGTGGCCTTCGAGATGTTCGATATCCTGGGCCAGCCGTTCTACTGCTTCCACGACGCGGATGTCCGTCCCGAAGGCAAGACCTTCACTGAGTCCCTGAAGAACCTGAACGAGATCGCGGACTACCTGGGCGAGAAGCAGACGCGCCACAAGGCCAAGCTTCTGTGGGGCACGGCGAACCTCTTCAGCCACCGGCGCTGGATGTCGGGGGCGGCCACCAACCCCGACCCGGATGTCTATGCCTATGCCGCCGCCACGGTGAAAGCGAACATGGACGTGACGCACCGCCTTGGCGGGCAGAACTATGTGCTCTGGGGCGGGCGCGAGGGCTATGAGACGCTTCTGAACACCGACCTTCGGGCCGAGCGCGCCCATGCCGGCCGCTTCCTGCAACAGGTGGTGGAGTACAAGCACAAGATCGGCTTCAAGGGCGCGATCCTGATCGAACCGAAACCGCAGGAACCGTCGAAGCACCAGTACGACTATGACGTCGCCACGGTCTACGGGTTCCTCAAGGAGTTCGGGCTGGAAAAGGAAGTCCAGACCAACATCGAGCAGGGCCATGCGATCCTGGCCGGGCACAGCTTTGAACACGAGATCGGTCTCGCGGCGGCCCTGGGCATCTTCGGGTCGATCGACATGAACCGGAACGATTATCAGTCCGGCTGGGACACCGACCAGTTCCCGAACAACCACGCCGAAAAGGCCGTGGCCTTCTACGAGATCCTGAAGGCGGGCGGCTTCACGACCGGGGGCGTCAACTTCGACGCCAAGATCCGACGGCAGTCGCTGGACCCCGAGGACCTGATCCTGGCCCATGTCGGCGGGATGGACACCTGCGCGCGCGCCTTGAAGGCCGCTGCGGCGCTTCTGGAAAGCGGTGACATGGAGGCTGCGGTCAAGGCGCGCTATGCGGGCTGGAATGACCCGAAAGCCAAGGCCATGCTCAAGGGGAGCCTGGAGGACGCGGCCGCGCGGGTCATCAGCGAAGGCCTGGAGCCGCAGCCCCGGTCGGGTCGGCAGGAGCGGCTGGAAAATCTCTGGAACCGCTACGTCTGAGGCGGTTCCGCCCGACCCAGCACCTCGTCCTGATGCTGGCCGAGCCTCGGAGCGGGCCGGTCCAGCGTCAGGTCGGCGGCGGAAAAGCTCATTGGGCTGCGGACACCGGGCATCCCGCCCGGCGCGATCTGCAGGCCCCGCGCGATGACCTGCGGATCGGCGAAGACCTCGGCCAGGTCGTTGATCGGTCCGGCAGGAATGCCCTCGGCCTCGCAGGCGGCCAGCAGGTCGGCCTTTGCCCAGCGCTTCGTTGCTGCGGTGATCCGGTCCGTCATCTCGGCCCGGTTGCCGATCCGGTCGGCATTGGTCAGGAACTTCGGCGCGGTGGCCATGTCATCAAGCCCGAGGACCTTGCACAGCCGCTGGTATTGCGCGTCGTTCCCGGTGGCCAGGATCAGCCAGCCGTCCCTGCAGTCGAAGACCGCATAGGGCGCGAGGTTAGCATGCGCATTGCCCATCAGGCCCGGCACCCGGCCCGAGGCAAGGTAGTTCATCGCCTGGTTTGCCATGATGGACGTCGCCACATCCAGCAGCGACATGTCGATCTGCTGGCCTTCGCCGGTCCGGCCCCTCTGGACCAGCGCCGCGAGGATCGCCGTCGCCGCATAGACGCCGGTGAAGATGTCGGTGACGGCCACCCCCACCTTCTGCGGCTGGCCACCAGCCTCGCCGGTCACGCTCATCAGCCCGGACATGCCCTGGATGATGAAGTCGTACCCCGCGCGGTGGGCATAGGGGCCGTTCTGGCCGAAGCCGGTGATCGAGCAGTAGATCAGCCGCGGGTTCACCTGGCGCAGGGACGCCCAGTCGAGCCCGTATTTGGCCAGCCCGCCGACCTTGAAGTTCTCGATCACCACATCGGCATCGGCGACCAGACGGCGGACGACATCCTGCCCCTCGGGCGTGCGGAAATCGCAGGTGATCGACCGCTTGCCCCGGTTGGCGCTGTGGAAATAGGCGGCGGTCGTTTCACCGTCCGCCTCGATGAAGGGAGGGCCCCAGCGGCGGGTGTCGTCGCCTTCCGGGGCCTCGACCTTGATCACGTCCGCCCCAAGGTCGGCCAGCGTCTGCCCGGCCCAGGGGCCCGCCAGAATCCGCGCCAGTTCGATGACGCGGATGCCGTCCAGGGGTGCGGACATGTTACTTGGCAAGCTCGGCGTCGAGGATCACCTTCATCTCTTCAAACGGCATGTTGGAATACTCGGTGCCGTTGATGAAGAACGTCGGGGTGCCCTTCACGCCATCCGCTTCCATGTTGGTCTGGAACCGCTTGATCAGCGCCTCGGCATGCGCCGTATCGTTCAGGCAGGCGTCCATCTCCGCGTCCTCCAGCCCGGCGGCGCGACCGATGGCCTTGAGGTTCGCAACCACCTGCACGGGATCCTCTGATCCCGACCATTCCTTCTGCCTGGAATACAGCATGTCGTGAATGCCGAAATAGCGCATGTCGCCACCGCAGCGCGCGATCAGCGCGGCCCAAAGGCCATACCGGTCAAAATAGACCTCGCGCATCGTGAAGTGGACTTTCCCGGTTTCGATGTACTCCGCCTTCAGCCTGCCGTAGGCCTCTTCGTGAAACCGCGCACAATGCGGGCAGGTGAAGCTTGCATATTCCACCAGCTTGATCGGCGCATCCGGCGACCCCAGCGTGAAATCCTTGGGTTCGGTGGCGTTGACCGGGGCGGCCTCCTGCGCCAGGGCCGGAGTCATCGCGGCTGTGGCGGCTGCGGCAAGGGCAATCATCGCCCGGCGGTTGAGTTTCATCATCGAATGGCGTCCTTTACTGATGCGTCGCGTCAAGATCGCGTGCGAGTTAAGATGTTTTGCGCCAGCTGTTCAAGCGCGCTGCGCAACCCCTGGTCCTCGACGCCTTCGGCTGCGGTCTGCGCCCTGGCGGCAATCGCCGGGTCCTTCGGCTTGGCGGGCTTCGGGGCCGGGGTGAATTCGGCCTGTCCCTCGGCAAAGCCGATGGGTGCCGTCTGGGTCAGATGGATGTGGCTGATCGCGGCATAGCCATAGACCGCATTGACCCGATCCTTCAGCATCGGCAGGGACATCTGGACCATCGGCGCCTCGGTCGACTTGACCAGCAGCGTCAGCGTGGCCCCAAAGCCCGCGCCCTCCCCCCGGCCATAGCTGATCTTGACCGGGCGGGTCCGGGCCGAAAGCTCGCTGCCCGCAACCTCGGCCCAGTGGGTCAGAAGCCGCGCCACGGCAAAGCCCCGCGCTTCGCCCGCGGCGCGGACAGGGTCCT
>JBIJDO010000343.1:0-3664 GCA_044344105.1 Tabrizicola sp. | reverse complement strand
CGGGCTTCTTCTTCATCGCCTCCTGCGTCATCACCCTGGTTGGCGGCACGATGTTCCTGATGTGGCTGGGCGAGCAGATCACCGCGCGCGGCATCGGCAACGGCATCTCGCTCATCATCTTCGTCGGCATCGTGGCCGAGATCCCTGCCGCGATCGCGCAGTTTTTCGCGCAGGGCCGGTCCGGTGCCCTGTCGACCCCGGTGATCCTTGGCGTGATCGTGATGGTCGTTGTCGTCATCGGCTTCGTCGTCTTCATGGAGCGCGCGCTGCGCAAGATTTCGATCCTCTATCCGCGCCGCCAGGTGGGGATGAAGGTCTACGAAGGCGGCTCGTCGCACTTGCCGATCAAGGTGAACCCGGCGGGTGTGATCCCGGCGATCTTTGCCTCGTCGATCCTGCTGCTGCCGACGACGATCAGCACGTTCTCGGGGTCCACAACCAATCCGGTCCTGTCATGGCTGGCGGCGAACCTCGGTGTCGGACAGCCGCTCCACATGGTGTTCCTGTCCGCCATGGTGATCTTCTTTGCCTATTTCTACACGCTCAACGTCGCCTTCAAGGTCGACGAGGTGGCCGAGAACCTGAAGAACCAGAACGCCTCGGTCCCCGGAATACGGCCGGGAAAGAAGACCGAGGAATACCTGGAATATGTCGTCAACCGGGTTCTCGTGCTCGGCTCGCTCTACCTGACCGCCGTCGTGCTGCTGCCCGAGTTCCTGATCAGCAAGATCGGCGTGCCGTTCTACTTCGGCGGCACCTCGGTCCTGATCGTCGTTTCGGTCACCATGGACACGATCCAGCAGGTCCAGTCGCATCTTCTGGCGCACCAGTATGAAGCGCTGATCGAGAAGTCGCAGCTGCGCGGCCGTAAGAAGCCGGGCGCGAAAGCGGCCCCCAAAGCCCCGGCGCGGCGCTGACCTGATGGCGAACATCATCCTTCTGGGGCCGCCCGGCGCAGGCAAGGGGACGCAGGCCAAACGGCTGGAAGAGGCGCGCGGCATGGTGCAGCTGTCGACCGGAGACATGCTGAAAGAGGCCATCGCCAGGGGCACCGCGCTTGGCAAGCGGGTCGAAGGCATCATGGCGCGCGGCGAACTGGTGACGGACGAGATCGTCATCGGTCTGATCGAGGCCAGGATGAAGGAAGGGGCAAAGGGCGGCTTCATCTTCGACGGCTTCCCCCGCACGCTGAAACAGGCCGACGCGCTGGGAGAGTTGATGGCGCGGACCGGATCGAAACTGGACCGCGTGATCGAGATGCAGGTGGATGACGTGGCACTTGTGTCGCGGATCACCGGGCGCTTCACCTGCGGCAACTGCGGCGCCGTCTATCACGACACCACCCATCCCACCAGAACGGCCGGCATCTGCGACGTCTGCGGATCGACGAACCTGAAGCGGCGGGCGGATGACAATGAAGAAACGCTGAAGACCCGGCTGATGGAATACTACAAGAAAACCTCGCCCCTGATCGGCTACTACTATGCCAAGGGGCAGCTTTCCGCCGTGGACGGTCTGGCGGAGGTTGAGGGTGTTGCCGGGGCGATCGCATCGGTTCTTGACAAAGCCTGAAAAACTGATCTCGCGGCCTTGACGGCATGGGGAAAAGCCCCTAATGCACGGCGTCCCGCGGGGGAATCGCCCCGGTCGGGTCTTCCGTATCGGAAGTTCGTATCGCCGGGTTTAGCCCCCGTGCGGTGTTGTGAAAAAAGGTTCTGGCACTACGGAACCGCAACCGAAGAAGGACGACACGTTTGGCACGTATTGCTGGCGTCAACATTCCAACCGCGAAGCGGGTTCCGATCGCGCTCACCTACATCACCGGGATCGGCCCCAAGACCGCCCAGACCATCTGCGACGCGCTGAAGATCGACAACGCGCGCCGGGTGAACCAGCTGACCGACAGCGAAGTGCTGGCGATCCGCGAATACATCGACGCGAACCTGACCGTCGAAGGCGACCTGCGCCGCGAAACCACGATGAACATCAAGCGTCTGATGGACCTGGGCTGCTACCGCGGCCTGCGTCACCGCAAGGGCCTGCCGGTCCGCGGCCAGCGCACCCACACCAACGCCCGCACCCGCAAAGGCCCCGCGAAGGCCATTGCCGGCAAGAAGAAATAAGGGGCTCAGGATATGGCACGCGATACCAAGACCGCCCGCACCAAGAAAAAAGAACGCAAGAACATCGCCGCCGGCGTGGCGCATGTGAACTCGTCGTTCAACAACACCAAGATCCTGATCTCGGACGTCCAGGGCAACGCCATCGCATGGTCGTCCTCGGGCACCATGGGCTTCAAGGGCAGCCGCAAGTCGACGCCCTATGCCGCCCAGATGGCCGCCGAAGACGCGGGCCGCAAGGCGCAGGAACACGGCGTCCGCACGCTGGAGGTCGAGGTTCAGGGTCCGGGTTCGGGCCGCGAATCCGCGCTGCGCGCGCTGGCCGCCGTCGGCTTCCAGATCACCTCGATCCGCGACGTGACGCCGCTTGCGCACAACGGCTGCCGTCCGCCGAAGCGCCGCCGCGTCTAAGGCACTGATTTCGGCCGGGCCGTGGGGCGTTCCCTCACGGCCCGGTTTTCGTCGTTTACGATCCTCGGGCGTCCGCCGGCTTTCGGACATCGGCAGCGGACAAGAATAGGGGCTTCAGAATGATCCACAAGAACTGGCAGGAACTCATCAAGCCGACGCAGCTGGTCGTGAAGCCGGGGGCCGATGCCGCCCGCGTCGCGACCGTCATCGCCGAGCCCCTGGAGCGGGGCTTCGGCCTCACCCTCGGGAACGCGCTGCGCCGCGTGCTGATGTCTTCGCTGCAGGGGGGTGCCATCACCTCGGTCCAGATCGACAACGTGCTGCACGAGTTTTCCAGCGTGGCCGGGGTCCGCGAGGACGTGACCGACATCGTCCTGAACCTGAAGGGCGTCAGCCTCAAGATGGACGTGGAAGGCCCGAAGCGGCTGTCGATCTCGGCCAAGGGTCCGGGCGTGGTGACCGCAGGCGACATTTCCGAATCGAACGGCATCGAGGTCCTGAACAAGGACCATGTGATCTGCCATCTCGACGAAGGCGCGGATGTGTTCATGGAGCTGACCGTGAACACCGGCAAGGGCTATGTCTCGGCCGACAAGAACCGCCCGGAAGATGCGCCGATCGGCCTCATTCCGATCGACGCGATCTATTCGCCGGTGAAGAAGGTAAGCTACGAAGTGCAGCCGACCCGCGAGGGCCAGGTGCTGGACTATGACAAGCTGACGATGAAGATCGAGACGGACGGCTCCCTGACGCCGGATGACGCGGTGGCCTATGCCGCGCGCATCCTGCAGGACCAGCTGTCGATCTTCGTCAACTTCGACGAACCGGAATCGGCCAAGATCGGCGAGATCGACTCTGGGCTGGAGTTCAACCCGCTCCTCCTGAAGAAGGTGGACGAGCTGGAACTGTCGGTCCGGTCGGCGAACTGCCTGAAGAACGACAACATCGTCTATATCGGCGATCTGATCCAGAAGACCGAAGCCGAGATGCTGCGCACCCCGAACTTCGGCCGCAAGTCCTTGAACGAGATCAAGGAAGTGCTGTCGGGCATGGGGTTGCACCTTGGCATGGACGTCGAAAGCTGGCCGCCGGAGAACATCGAGGACCTGGCCAAGCGCTTCGAGGACCAGTTC
>JBIJDO010000342.1:0-3666 GCA_044344105.1 Tabrizicola sp. | reverse complement strand
GTTGCGGTAAAGGCCTTCGATCTTGGCGGCGTAGTCGAGGAGCCGACCGACAACCTCTTCCTGCGCGGCTTCGCGGAGGCGGGGTTCGTCGGCAAGGGCCTTGGTGATCGACACGGGCTTGACGCCTTCGACCGGGATCATCTTCGACAGCCGGTCAACCTGCATGTAGGACATCTGCAGCACCCGTCCCACGTCGCGCACCGCAGCCTTGGACAAGAGCGCGCCGAAGGTGATGATCTGGGCAACCTTGTCGCGGCCGTAGCGCTCCTGGACATAGGCGATCACCTCTTCCCGCCGGTCCATGCAGAAGTCGATGTCGAAGTCGGGCATCGAGACCCGCTCGGGGTTCAGGAACCGCTCGAACAGGAGCGCGTAGCGCAAGGGGTCAAGGTCGGTGATGGTCAGCGCAAAGGCGACCAGGCTTCCCGCGCCCGAACCCCGGCCCGGACCCACCGGGATACGATGATCCTTCGCCCATTTGATGAAGTCCGCGACGATCAGGAAGTAGCCGGGAAAACCCATCTTCTCGATCACGTCCAGCTCGAAATCGAGGCGGGCCTGATACGCGTCCAGGGTGGCGGAATGCGGGATGACCTTCAGCCGCGCCTGCAACCCTTCGTTCGCCTGACGGCGCAGCTCCTGCACCTCGTCGTCGGCGAACTTCGGCAGGATCGGCTTCCGCTTCTCGGCGGCATAGGCACAGCGGCGGGCGATTTCGACGGTGTTCTCCAGCGCCTCCGGCACGTCGGCAAAAAGCGCGGCCATTTCGGCTTCGGACTTGAAGTAATGCTGCGGCGTCAGGCGGCGGCGGGGCTGCTGCTGATCGACATAGGCACCCTCGGCGATGCAGATCAGGGCGTCATGGGCTTCGAATAGGTCAGATTTCGGGAAGTAGACGTCGTTGGTTGCGACAAGCGGCAAGCCCATGCCGTAGGCCAGCTCGATGGCCCCGCGTTCGGCCAGCGCTTCCGCCTCGGCCAGCGCGCCGCCCGGACCGGGGTGGCGCTGCAGTTCGACGTAAAGGCGGTCCGGATAGATTGCCGCCAGCCGTTCAAGCAAGGCGCGGGCCTTTGCGGTCTGGCCGGCGGAATGGAATCGGCCCAAAGGTCCTTCCGGCCCGCCCGTCAGGCAGATCAGTCCCTCGCGATGCCGTTCAAGTTCATCCAGCGTGACCTGCGGCTGGTTCGCGGCACCTGCCATCGCACCCTCGATGTACAGAAGCGTATTCAGCCGCATCAGGTTGAGATAGCCGGCCTCGTTCTGCGCCAGAAGAACGATCGGGGCCGGAAGGCGGGGCCGCTCACCGGGTTGTGCCGGGTCATGGGCGACAGCGATCTGGCAGCCAAGGATCGGCTGCAGGCCGGCGTCTCGGGCGGTGACCGAAAACTCCAGCGCCGCAAACATGTTGTTGGTGTCGGTGACGGCAACGGCAGGCATCGCGGCCGCCCGGCACAGGTCGACCAGCTTCTTCACCGGAACCGCGCCCTCCAGCAGCGAGTGTTCGGTGTGGGTGCGCAGATGGATGAATCGCGGAGAGGTGCCGGGCATGGGCTAGGCTTACCCGGCCTGCAGTTGCATGCAAGGCCCCAAGACGGCACGACGGGCAGGGGAAGCGCGATGATCGCCGATCCGGGCGCGCAGGACGGACACCGGGCGTGCAACGAAAAAACTGCCGCCGATCCTTCGACCAGCGGCGGCGGCACCTGTTACTGTTGCGACAAGAAACTTGCGACCTGCCGCATAATTCATTTGTATACATATGAAAGCGCTTTGGAAAGCATTTTCTGGATGGATGACGTTGCGCTGGTGTTGTCGAAGGTCACAGAATGAGCGTTGACATGGGCAGATTGTGGCGGAATTTTCGGCAAATCCTGAAAACAGCTTCGCCTTTTGGCGATATGTTTGTTCTTGCCTTGAATCGGCTTGCCCGGCTTGATGAAACCACCAGAGACAAGGGCGCGTGGGCCGCTTTACGCCGCATCGGGCGGACACGCACAATGCCCTGACCGGGGAGACCGCGGCGGACAGACGAATGAGTGTAGCGTTTCTGTTGAACGGAACGCCGGTCCGCGTCGAAGGGGAAGCCCCGACGCGGACACTCCTCGATTGGCTGCGTGAAACGCGGGGATTGAACGGCACCAAGGAAGGCTGCAACGAGGGCGACTGCGGCGCCTGCACCGTGATGGTGACCGATGACGCCGGCTCGAAGGCGCTGAACGCCTGCATCCTGTTCCTGCCGCAGTTGCACGGCAAGGCCGTCCGGACGGTTGAGGGCATTGCCGGGTCGTCGGGTGATCTGCATCCGGTGCAGGCGGCAATGGTCCAGCACCACGGCAGCCAATGCGGCTTTTGCACGCCGGGTTTCGTGGTGTCGATGGCGGTGGCGCATCTGAACGGCGCGACGGACCATGACGACCAGCTGGCAGGCAATCTCTGCCGCTGCACCGGCTATGCGCCGATCATCCGCGCGGCCGAGGCGGCGGCGACAAAGCCGGTTCCCGAATGGATGCTTGCGGACCGCAAGGCTGTCACGGCGCTCAGGCCCGAGCCGTCTGCAGCCTTCCGCCCCACCGGGTCGGATGAACTCGCCGACTGGTATCTGGCGCATCCGGATGCCGTTCTGATCGCCGGGGCCACGGATGTGGGGCTTTGGGTGACCAAGCAGCTGCGCGACCTGAAGCCAGTGGCGTTCCTGAACGGAATCAAGGATTTGTCCGGCATCGAAGTGCAGGGTGGCCAGCTGCATGTCGGGGCCTGCGTGACGATCTCTGCCCTGCACCAGGCGGTTCTGGACCGGTTGCCGTCGTTTGCCGAGCTCCTGCGCCGCTATGCTTCGGTACAGGTCCGCAACGCCGCGACCATCGGCGGCAACATCGCCAACGGCTCACCCATCGGCGATGGACCCCCTGCGCTGATCGCGCTGGGCGCAACCCTGCATCTGCGGCGCGGCGACGCGCTGCGGTCGCTGCCGCTGGAGGACTTCTTTCTCGACTACCGCAAGCAGGACCGTCGTCCGGGCGAATTTGTCGCAGGGCTGTCGTTCCCGGAGCAGGCTCCCGCGCTGCGCTGCTACAAGATCTCCAAGCGCTTCGATCAGGACATCAGCGCCGTCTGCGGCTGTTTCAACGTGACGGTCGAGGGTGGCCAAGTCACCGCCGCGCGGATCGCCTTTGGCGGCATGGCCGGGGTGCCGAAACGCGCCACAAAGGCCGAAGCCGCGCTGGTCAGCAAACCCTGGTCCGAATCCACCATCGAGGCCGCTGCCAAGGCGATGGCGGGCGACTTCACGCCGATGTCCGATATGCGCGCCTCGGCCGCTTACCGCATGCTGACCGCGCAGAACCTGATGCGTCGGTACTTCCATGACCTGAACGGCACCGCCGTGTCGGTTCTGGAGGTCGCGCCATGACCATGGGCAAACCGCTTCCCCATGATGCCGCCCCCCTGCATGTCACCGGGCAGGCCCGCTATGTCGACGACCAGCCGCTTGCCGCCAATGCGCTGCATCTGGCCTTCGGTCTGTCCACCGTGGCGCACGGCGAGATCACCGGTCTTGACCTTTCCGCCGTCCGCGCCGCCCCCGGCGTTGTCGCGGTCCTGTCGGCGGAAGACCTGCCCGAGATGCCGGATTGCAGCCCTTCGGCCCATGACGAACCGCTTCTGGCG
>JBIJDO010000341.1:0-3678 GCA_044344105.1 Tabrizicola sp. | reverse complement strand
GAATACCGCGAGGATAACCTCGTGAAGATGTCGATCCTGGTGAACGACGAACCCGTGGATGCGCTGTCGATGATGGTCCACCGCGACCGGGCCGAGGCTCGGGGTCGGTCAATGGTCGAGAAACTGAAAGACCTTATCCCCCGCCACATGTTCAAGATCCCGATCCAGGCGGCCATCGGCGGCCGCGTGATCGCGCGTGAGACCCTGTCCGCCATGCGCAAGGACGTGACCGCCAAGTGCTACGGCGGCGACGCGACCCGGAAGAAGAAGCTTCTGGAGAAGCAGAAAGCCGGCAAGAAGAAGATGCGCCAGTTCGGCAAGGTCGAGATCCCGCAGGAGGCGTTCATTGCGGCGTTGAAGATGGATGGGTGATCGGTAGGGCAGTTAGGATTACCCGATTGCCCTTTGGTGTTTCACGTATCACCACCAGAAACGTGAACTCGTAAATTCTCTCTGCTAGCAACCATAGGCTGCCAGCATCGTTGCCGCTCGCAAGCATAATTGCTTCCGAACGGCGCTTGTCACTGACCACCGACAATGGGTGACCCTCATCAGCTCGCTCAAGCAGTGTCAGAAGCTCGGCGGCAGCCTCATCGTTTATCGATAGCCCACGCGTTAGGAGCCGAAGGGCTTCAAGCAGATCGGGATCCATTGGATTCCCCCCTGTGTTTTCTTCTCAATGGTGTCACGCATCCTGATCACTCCCATTGCCCTTAGCACATTCTTGGTGCATTATGAACACATCGTTACCACATTGAGCGCACATTGCAAGCATAAAAATTTGCACATTGTTGGAGGATGAGCTATATACTCCCTCATGACCCGTTCCCTTCCGCGCTTTTGTGGAAGGGGTTTTGCAGAATGGAGCAGAGCAATGGACAATGCATCGGCCAAGCGCCTGAGCATCATCATCAGCGACGACCTTGATCGCTTGATTGATGAACTCGCAAGTGAGGCGGGCACCTCTCGTACGGACATCGTCCGCCGTGCGCTCGCCGTCATGAAGGCATTTAAGCAGCAGAAAGAGAAGGGCAGAGGCCACATAGGGTTCGTGGAGGACGCACGAAAACTGGATGTTGAAATCGTGAACGTCCTGTAACTTGGCTATAGCGAGGTAGTCATGAGTGGCTCGGGTGGCGCTGACGGCACGGACAAAGGTGGTGCCAAGCCGGTGCCGGGGCAGATCAACGCTTCGGCGCCGGAACAGATTGATGCTCTTCGGGTCATTGTAAACAAGGACCTACGAGAGGCCCCTTACCATGAACGGCGCGATCACAGAATCACAACAGCGGCGCTCGCTGTCATAATTCTGTCTGCAGTTGCGTCGTGTATCGGGCTTCTCTACCCAATGTGGTTTCCGCCTGGTCCCTGCCCAGGGACCGAGGCTTGCCCAACACCCGAACCTCTTGAATGGCCAGCCGAGATGCTTCGTCTGTCATTAGTGGCCTCGCTGGCATTCGTAATGGGAAACAACGGTAAGCCAGTGTAGCAAGAGTAGTGCGCCTGCCAACCCATCACCCCTACCCATACGCCCCATCCCTCGGAGACACCCGCACCACCAGGACCACCAGCCGCCCGTCCTCGATCACATAGACCACCCGCCAGTCGCCAACCCGGACCCGCCACTGGTTCACCTCGCCCACCAGCTTCAGGCAGCCCGGCGGTCGCGGGTTCTGTGCCAGCTTCTCAATGGCCCGCTTGATCGGCCCGGACACCCGCGCGTCCCGGATCGCCCGCAGCTGCCTGTTGGCTTGCGGCGTGTAGTCGATGCGATAGCTGGTCATTCAGGCTTCAGGTCAGCCTCGATCTCCGCCCACAACTGCTCGTGGCTGATCACCTGCGTCGGGTCCGCCAGATACTCCGCATAGGCCGCCGCCCCTTCCCTGGCCAGCTCTTCGTTCTCCAGCCGCTCATAATACGCCATCGCCTCAGCCGAGATCATCACCGCCACGGGCTTCCCATGCTTCTTGATGGTGACATCCTCGCCCCCGTGCTGCACCTTGCCCAGAAGGTCCGCGAGCCTCTCCCGCGCTTCGGATACCGTGACTTCGATCATGATCTGTCCAATTCGTACAAAACGTCAGAATGGTAAGATAGGTCACATCTGTACCAAACTCAACACCCGCAGCCGACCTTCTCCCGCTTTGGTTAACGCCTTCCACCCCCAACGCGCGTATGGCCGGTATCCATACGGAACCCATACGCTATCCAGACGCTTAACCCCCCGTTAACCAGCCTCTGCCATCCTGCGGCCCATGAAGCACCTCATCCCCCTGATCCTCCTCACCTTTCTCGCTGCCTGCGGAGCGTCCCCGGCCCCCGAATTCATCGGCGCGACCCGGACCGACGTTAACCTTAACGGGCGGGACTATACGGTGTTCCAGAAGGGCGAGAGGGTGGAGGTCATCCGCCTCGGCTACGCCCGTCGCGGGGACCATCAGGAAATCCGCGCCACGATGATCGAACTCATCCCGCGCGTGACCGGCTGCACCCTGCGGGAAAGCACTCTGCAGGGCGACAGTGGCGAGATGCGTGGAAGCCTCGACTGCCCCAAGCAGCCTTGACTCAAGGGGGAAAACCCCCAAGAAGCAGGCACCGAACCGGGGGCCTGCCATGCGACAGATCGACCTTTCCCGCACCCTGCCACATGCGCGGATTCCCGAACTCCCGAACCCCTATTTCGGCAAGGTCCGCGACTGCTATGACCTGCCGGACGGCACCCGGCTTCTGATCTCTTCCGACCGGATTTCCGCGTTCGATCAGATACTTGCGGTGATCCCCTGGAAGGGCCAGGTCCTGACCCAACTCGCGCGCTACTGGTTCGACGCGACCGCCGACATCGCCGCGAACCATGTCCTCGGCTACCCCGACCCGAACACCGTTCATGCCAAGCGCGTCACCATCCTGCCGGTCGAAATCGTCGTCCGAGGCTACCTGGCCGGCACCACCTCCACCTCGATCCTGACCCGGTACAAGGCCGGCGCGCGGGTGATGTACGGCCACACCCTGCCGGACGGCCTCCGCGACAATCAGGCCCTGCCGCAGGCGATCATCACCCCCACCTCGAAAGCCTTCGACGGCGGCCATGACGAGCCTCTGACCGCCGCCGAAATCCTCGCGTCCGGCCTGTTGACCAAGGCCCAATGGGACGAGGTCAGCGCCAAAGCCCTGCCCCTCTTCGCCCGGGGCCGGGAAATGGCCCAAAAACAAGGGCTTATCCTTGTCGACACCAAGTATGAGTTCGGCACCGATGCCGAGGGCAACATCCTCCTCGCCGACGAAATCCACACCCCCGACTCCAGCCGCTACTGGATCGCGGAAGGCTATGAAAACGCTTACGAAAACGGCACCCGGCCCCCAAGTTTCGACAAGGACGTGATCCGGTCCTGGGTCGTGGCGCGCTGCGATCCCTACAAGGACAAGATCTCCGCTATCCCCTTGGAGATGATCGAGAAAACCGCCAAAGTCTACATCGACGCCTTCGAGAAGATCACCGGCCAGTCCTTCGTCCCGGACACGACTGGCGCCACGCCGCTTGACCGCATCCGCGCCAACCTGCGGCCCTTCTTTTCCGCCTGACGGCTGTTTGCGCTAACAGGAAAAAACCGGCTAGTCTGCAGCCAGGATGGGGGACCAAGCGATGATTCTCAGCTGTGGCGAGGCGCTGATCGACATGCT
>JBIJDO010000339.1:0-3697 GCA_044344105.1 Tabrizicola sp. | reverse complement strand
CTTGAAGGACCCGAAGCGAAGGCCGTTCGTGCATCGAAGGTTGTCAAACCGGCAGGAAAAAGTGTCAAACCGGGCGACTAAACGTCCTGATGTTTCGGTTTTTCTTCATTGTTTTCAGGGAGTTAAGTGGTGCCCAGAGCCGGAATCGAACCAGCGACACGCGGATTTTCAATCCGCTGCTCTACCAACTGAGCTATCTGGGCACCGGTTGGTCTGGCGGGTGATACTCAAGGGGCCGGGGGCTGTCCAGAGGGAAAACGTCCCTCACTGGGGCTTCGGCGGCGGGGCTTCGGTGGCCCCGTCGTCCGGGTCCTCCTCGCGCGTGGCGGGGATGCGGTAGCCTTCCGTCAGCCAATGGCCAAGGTCCACATCCGCACAGCGGCGCGAGCAGAACGGGCGGTAGGCCGCCGTCCCGGCCTTGCCGCAGATCGGGCAGATCATCCCCGGTCCTTTGGCAGCAGCAGGGCCAGCGGCAGCCGGTCGCGCCTGCGGGTCAGCTCGTAAAGACCAAGCCCGGTCCAGCCGGCAAGGTTCGCCTCGCCCTCCGCCTTGAAGGCCGCCTTCAGGACCTGGTCCAGGATATGCCGTTCGCGTTTCGGCATCGGCGCGAAATCCACCACCACCTGACCGCCCAGCCCCCTGAGGCGCAGCTGGCGCGGCAGGTCGCGGGCGGCGGCGATGTTGGCTTTCAGGCTCGCGGCCGGAGAGGTATCAGACCCGGTGTTCACATCCACCGCGACCAGAGCGCGGGTCGGCTCGATCACCATGTGCGCCCCGGCTTCCAGGTCCACGCGGGTGCCAAGCAGCGCGTCGATCGCCTCGGCGACACCGTGCCGATCAAAGCTTTCGGGGTCGGTGTCGGCATCGTCCACGGCAGGGTCCAGCCAGTCGCGGAACGCCAGGTCATGCGCGGACGGGCCGTCAAGCAGCAGCTCCGGTCCGCCCGTCAGGTCGGCCAGAACCGCCCCGGCCAGCCCCCGCATCGCGGCGATGTCCTCGGCGACCGCGCTGTCCTCGGCGCCCTCGCAGCCCGAGCGCAGGATCAGACCCAGCCCCGGCTCCGCACCGGCCATCCCGGCCCCGGCCAGGACGGACAGTTCGGCCCGCCGGCCCTCGTCCTTGATCCGGCGCGAGATGTTCAGTCCCGGCGCCTCCGGCGTGACGATCGCGAAGCGGGATTTGAACAGAAGCCGCGTGGTGACGGGCAGGGCCTTGCCGGGTTCCGCCGGGCCGGTCACCTGCACCAGAAGACGTTGCCCCGGTGCCACGCCCGACACCTGCCGCAGGAACCCCGACCCGCCCGGAAGCCTGACGAAGATGCCGCCCTGACCCTTGACCGGACGGTCGGCCACCGCGCGAAAGATCGCCCCCGGAACGGCGATGTCGTCGACCGGGTCGATGGCCAGCTCTTCCAGCCGCCCGTCGACCAGCAGTGCGGCAGCCTGCCGACCCGCAATCTCGTCCAGAACCAGCACGCGGCCCTTCATTCCCGCCTCCAGACCGGATAGCCCACGGCGTCGAGCAGCGCCGCGGTTTCAGCCACCGGCAGCCCCATGATCCCGGTGTAGGACCCGGAAATCCACGGGATCAGTGCCCCGGCCAACCCCTGGATGCCGTAGCCCCCGGCCTTGCCCTGCCATTCGCCGCTGGCAAGATAGGCGTTCAGTTCGGCGTCCGACAGGCGCTTCATCCTGACCGTGCTCAGGCTTTCGCGCGACAGCATCCGCTCGCCCTTGCGGACCGCGACGGCGGTGATGACCTGATGCCGCCGCCCGGCAAGCGCCGTGAGAAACGCCGCCGCCTCACCGGCATCGGCGGGCTTGCCCAGAATCCGGCGGCCAAGCGCCACGGTGGTGTCGGCGCACAGGACGACATCATCGGGTCCGGCAGGCACGGCACGCGCCTTCTCCTCGGCCAGCCGCAGACAATAGGGGCGCGGCAATTCGCCCTTCCTCGGGTCTTCATCGATGTCGGGGGGCAGGATCAGGTCGGGCACGATCCCGAGGCTGGCCAGCAACTCCTTGCGGCGCGGGCTTGCCGATCCCAGAATAAGGCGCAAGGTCAGTTACTTGAAGCGATAGTTGATGCGGCCCTTGGACAGATCATAGGGCGTCATCTCGACCTGCACCTTGTCGCCTGCCAGCACCCGGATGCGGTTCTTGCGCATCTTGCCCGCCATCACCGCGATCAACTCATGGCCGTTCTCGAGTTCGACCCTGAATGTCGCGTTGGGCAGGAGTTCCTTTACGACACCGGGGAATTCGAGAATGTCTTCCTTGGCCATGGTCTCTCCATTGCAGATTGGCCCGGCGGGGTGCGCCAGGCTTCCGCCGGGGCGTATGCCCGCGAAAGGTCAGCATTTCAAGCGGATTCGTCAGACGGGGCGAGGGGTGAAGTCGAACAGCATCCGGTGGTCGTAAGCCTGGCCGGGGTCAAGCCGCGCGGACGGGAACTCTGGTGTGTTCGGCGCATTGGGATAGCGCTGGGTCTCGACCGCAAAGCCGGCAAAGCGCGGATAGCGCGACCCCGCCTTGCCGGGTGTCCCGTCAAAATGTCCGCCGGTGTAAAGCTGGACGCCGGGTTCGCTTGTCCGCAGCCGAAACCCGCGGCCCGAGGCCGGATCGACCGCTTCAAGACAGGGGCGCAGCCCGGTCGGGTCTGCGGGCAAGGACAGACAGAAGTTGTGATCAAAACCCCCCGGTCCCGGCATCACGCTGCCGATGGCGCGGGGCTTGCGGAAATCATGGGCCGTGCCGTTGACGGACCGGACCTCGCCGGTCGGGATCTTCAGGTCATCGACCGGCAGATAGTGGTCGGCGTCGATCCGCAGCACTTGCTCCAGCACGTTGCCCGAGCCCTGACCTGCGAGGTTGAAGTAGGAATGGTGCGCAAGGTTCACGACCGTCGGCGCATCCGTCTCGGCTTCCATCCTGATGGCAAGCGTTGACCCGTCCAGCCGGTAGGTGACGCGCGCGGTCAGCGTGCCGGGATAGCCCATGTCCCCGGCAGGAGAGACCAGGGCGAAGACGGCATGACGGTCCGAATGTTCGGCGATCTGCCAGTGCTTTGCATCGAAGCCTGAGCTTCCGCCATGCAGCTGCCCGGGGCCTTCGTTCCGGTCAAGCGGGTAGTCCTTCCCGTCCAGGGTGAAGCGGGCACCGGCGATCCGGTTGGCAAAGCGCCCGCAGGTCGCGCCCAGATAGCCGCCCCGCTCCAGCCAGTCCGCCGGATGGTCGAACCCAAGGACCACATCCGCGACGGTGCCGGTCCGGTCCGGAACCCAAAGCTCCGCAAGCCGCGCGCCAAGACTTAGCACCCGCGCCCGCAAGCCGCCGGAGTGCAGAATCAAGCCGTCAACCGGTTGGCCACCGCCTGCTGCAACGCTCCCGCTTGGCGACATCAGCCCGTCCTCTCTGCCGTGAGACATCTTGACAAAAGGTAAACGCCCACACTTAACCTATTGAAAAGAAAAGGCCAAGAAATCTGCCCACGCGTGGGCAGTCAGAAGTGGAAGTCCGCCACGATCTCCCGTTTTCCCAGGGTCATCGCGTCGGCGACATGGACCATCGGGGCCAGGTCGACCTCGCTTTCCCCCCGCCGGACGAGGTCTGCCATCCGGGCGTAGAGGGCGGGATACTCCCCCATGATCGACTGCTCGCCTGCCACGGGGCGGCCGTCGATCTCCAGCAGGTTGCCC
>JBIJDO010000338.1:0-3712 GCA_044344105.1 Tabrizicola sp. | reverse complement strand
CTCCCGGCGGGAAGATAATGGCGGCAAACGCTTTCGGCATTTTGCGAGAGGTCTCGTAGTATCTCTTCTGTTTCCAATGACATGGCACACACGATTAACAACCTTTGCGTGCATGTAGACCCTGGATGGGGAAACGTGCAAGCAGGTGATCGAGCACTGCCACACCGCCAGAATCCGTCGGACAGAAGAGGCGCAGCTTCCAGGCGATGATTTCCGAGAAAAAGCCATCGGCTTTGAGCCGGTCCTTCTGCGCTTCCGTGAACCCGGAGAGCTCGATCCGGTTGACCCCCATAACGCGGGAGCGGTGCAACTCCATTCCTTCAGCCAGTCGCACCACGGTCTTGCCCTCCAGAACGAGGGCATGCACCTGCGCCGCGGAAAGCTTCGGCGCGTCATCCGCCAACGTGGTCGCGACCCAGGCGGGTGAGACACGGCGACCGATGATGCGTTGACCGTCATCGGTTTGGAGCCGGTAGACGCGGGTTTCGTCTTGGGGAAGTTGCTTCCAGATTGGCAACAGAAGCCCCGCGACGATGTGCAGCGTGGACTCGCTGAACTCCGGCACCTCGGCTAGTTCCGCGGTCCAGGCGGCGGTGAAGGCCGTGCGGTCGGCCTCGAGCCAGTGCGTGTCATCCATGATCTTCGCTGGGACGGTGCTTGCCTCGGTCGGGCGGATCAGCCGCAGCCGGGGCTCGATGGTGCCGTCGTCCAGCATCAGGTTGGTGGCGGGCACTTGCACCGCAGCGCGCCCAGACCGGCTGTTGACCAGAAGCCGCGCTTTGGGGTCGTCGAGCCAGTCCAGCGCATCCCCAAGCGACAGGGGCGTGTTACGCCGCTTTTCCGCGATGGTCAGGAGTTGCGTTTCCGCACCGGAGCCGGGATGGGTGTAGATCACCCGGGCGTCGGTGACGCGGAAGCTCTCGGCGCGCAGCGTCTCGAGCCCGAGGTCGTAGACCCCGGCGGCAATGGCGCCTTCGATCCGTTGATCGAGAAGTTCCTCGAAGGCCGAGAAGAGCACGGCCTGCATGTCAATCGTCAGCGCCAGCAGCCGATTGAGGAAGGTCGTGATCGGGGGCAACTCGTCCTTCAGCCCGTTGTCATCGGTCAGGCTGAGCCCCGTCGCATCCTCGAAGGCCCCGAGCGAGCATCCCGCGACATCGCCGCGATAGATGCGGCGGTAGAGTTGGCGCAGGGCATCTCGGGCATAAGGGCTCTCGAGGTTATCCTCGGGTCGGAACAGCCCTTGCCCCCCGGTCTGCCGCTGACCCCGCGTGATGGCCCCCAGCGTGTCGAGACGCCGCGCGATGGTCGAGAGGAACCGCTTCTCCGCCTTCACATCGGTGGCAACGGGCCGGAACAGGGGCGGCTGCGCCTGATTGGTGCGGTTGGTGCGGCCCAGACCCTGGATGGCCGCATCAGCTTTCCAGCCAGGTTCGAGAAGATAGTGGACGCGCAGGCGCTGGTTTTTCGCGCCAAGATCGGCGTGATAGCTGCGCCCCGTGCCGCCCGCGTCCGAGAAGATCAGGATGCGCTTCTGGTCATCCATGAAGGCGGCGGTTTCCGCGAGGTTGGCAGACCCCGCCCGACTTTCCACGACAAGTCGCGCCGCCGGACCCTCGCCTTTGCGCACGATCCGGCGCGAGCGGCCTGTGACCTCGGCCACGAGGTCCGTGCCGAAACGCTGGACGATCTGGTCAAGTGCCCCCGGCACAGGGGGAAGCGAGGCGAGCTTTTCGATCAGGGCGTCGCGACGACGGGCAGCATCCCGACACTCGACGGGCTGGCCATCGCGGACCACGGGCCGCGACGACAGTTTGCCCTCGCTGTCGGTGAAGGGCTCATAGAGCTGCACCGGGAAGGAATGGGCGAGGTAGTCGAGGACGTATTCCCGCGGTGTGATGTCGACGCGGATGTCGCTCCATTCCTCGGTCGGGATGTCCGACAGGCGACGTTCCATCAGCGCCTCGCCGGTCGAAACGATCTGGATGACGGCAGAATGCCCTGCAACCAGATCGGCGTCGATCGAAGCGATCAGCGTGGGGGTTTTCATGGAGTTGAGCAGATGGCCGAAGAAGCGCTGCTTGGCGGACTCGAAGGCCGAGCGCGCGGCGGATTTGGCCTGGCGGTTCAGTGTGCCATTCTCACCCGTGATGTTCGCCGCCTCCATCGCGGCGGCGAGGTTGTTGTGGATGATGGCGAAAGCCCCGGCATAGGCATCATAGATGGCACGCTGCTCCGGGGTCAGCGCATGTTCCAGCATCTCGTATTCGACGCCGTCATAGGACAGCGAGCGGGCAGTGTAGAGGCCGAGGGACCGCAGGTCGCGGGCAAGGACCTCCATCGCCGCAACCCCGCCTGCCTCGATGGCTTCAACGAACTCGGCGCGCGTGGCGAAGGGGAAATCTTCGCCGCCCCAGAGTCCGAGCCGCTGCGCATAGGCGAGGTTGTTAACTGAGGTCGCCCCGGTGGCTGAGACATAGACCACGCGCGCATTCGGCAGCTTGTGCTGCAAACGCAGCCCCGCCCTGCCCTGCTGCGAGGCCTCGGTGTCACCGCGCTCGCCCTTGGACCCCGCGGCATTCGCCATGGCATGGCTTTCGTCGAAGAGGATCACCCCGTCGAAATCCGCCCCCAGCCAATCGACGATCTGGTCGACACGGGATTTCTTGGCCCCGCGTTCTTCCGAGCGCAGCGTGGCATAGGTGGTGAAGAGGATGCCTTCGGACAGCGGGATGTCGCGGCCTTGCGCGAAGCGCGAGAGCGGGGTCACCAGCAGCCGCTCCTGGCCAAGCGCAGACCAGTCGCGCTGCGCGTCTTCCAAGAGCTTGTCGCTTTTGGAAATCCAGAGCGCCTTGCGGCGTCCTTGGCACCAGTTGTCGAGGAGGACCCCGGCCGACTGTCGGCCCTTGCCCGCGCCCGTGCCGTCGCCAAGGAAGAATCCACGGCGGAAGCGGATGGCGTCAGCGGCATTTTCCGGCGCGGCCGAAACCATGTCGCCCGTCTCATCGACGGTCCAGGATCCCGCGAGATACGCGCCGTGCGCTTCACCAGCGTAGATCACGGTCTCCAGCTGCGCGTCGGACAGAAGGCCATCGCGCAACACGGCAGTGGGCAGCTTCGGGCGGTAGCTGGGTTTTGGGGGCGCGACCGAGGCCATGGCCGCCGATTGCACGAGCTTGGTCGGGTGCGGTTCCGCCCCTGGGATGTCGATGGCCTGCAGGCGGAAGGTCTCGTAAATCGCATCCGAGAGGCGCGCGGTATCATCGTTCTCGCGCACCTCGCGCAGGGTGTAGGCGAGATCTTCAGGCTCGATCGCAGCGATGGTTTGCGCGGGTTGGGCTACAGGAGTCGCGCGAGATTTGCCAATGGCCTTGCGTGTGACGGGGGCAGAGTTTCCCGGGAAAGCGGAAGAACGGCCCCGACTTGCCGTTGCGGTTTGGTCCAACACTAGACGTGGCGGGACTTCGGTGGTGATCCGGGACAGGAGGTGCGCTGCACCCGGAGAGGCCAGCTGGCGCAGGTCAGCCGTGACACCACCCATTTCGCCACCACGGCATTTGTCGAAGACCGAAATCCGGGTCTCGAAAGTGGTACCATGCTTGGCGAAAGCCGCCCCCGACACTGCGCCGGTGAAAACCAGATGCGCGGACTCGGTTAGGCGGGCAAAGGTTTCCACCCAGGTGGGCGCATCGGGCGCGAAACCAGCCCCTGT
>JBIJDO010000040.1:0-12847 GCA_044344105.1 Tabrizicola sp. | reverse complement strand
CTGGGGCGGGTCTGGTTCATCTTCGGCTCTGTGCTGTGGACCATGCGGCGCGTGACCATAATCCGGTGAACGGGGAAGCGGAAGGGGATGCGCGGGCTTTTCCCGCAGTTGTGCTTTCGCGCTTCCGATGTGGGCAGGCAGCGGATAGGATTTTGCGAAGGCCCTCGGGTGCGCGGGTTAAGGATTCGTGAATGCCCGCCGACAAGGCATTGATTTCATGGGTTGGCTTTTCTGCCCACGCGTGGGCAGGGGCCGGAAAGAGCAAGGGGTGACGGCATGGAATGGCGCGGACGCAGGCAAAGCAACAACATCGAGGACCGCCGCCGGGTCGGCGGTGGTCAGGTCGCGGGCCTTGGCGGGGTCGGGGCCATCGTTGTCTTTCTCCTCGCGATGTTCCTCGGGGTCGACCCCAGCCAGCTTCTGGGGACCGGCGGCGGCACGCAGACCTCGGGCGGGGCACCGGTCGAACTGACCGCCGAGGATCAGGCCGAGGGCGACTTCGTGTCGGTCGTCCTTGCCGACACCGAAGAGATCTGGGCGCGCATCTTTCCGGACCAGCTCGGACGCCCCTACACTCCGCCGACGCTGGTCCTGTTCAAGGACGCGACCCAGTCCGCCTGCGGCGGTGCCTCCGAGGCGTCGGGGCCGTTCTACTGCCCGGCGGACAAGAAGGTGTACCTCGACACCGCCTTTTTCACCACGCTGACCCGGCGCTTGGGGGCCAGCGGAGACTTCGCGGCAGCCTATGTGGTGGCCCATGAGGTCGGCCATCACATCCAGAACGAGCTCGGCATCCTGGGCAAGGCAAACCAGGTCCGCCAGCAAAGCAGCCAGGAGGAGTCGAACGCGATTTCCGTCCGGATCGAGTTGCAGGCGGATTGTCTGTCCGGCATCTGGGCGCGCGCGGCGGCGCAGACCCTGGGCGTGGTGGAACGCGGCGACCTGGAAGAGGCGGTGAACGCCGCCCGCCAGATCGGCGACGACACGCTGCAGGCGAACGCCGGCCAGCGCCCGATGCCGCACACCTTCACCCATGGCACGTCCGAGCAGCGGTCGCGCTGGTTCATGACCGGGCTGCAGTCCGGGCAGATGGCCGAGTGCGACACCTTCCAGACGAATGACCTGTGACCCCGCCGCGGCCGCATTGACGCGGGCCCGGACAGGTCCTAAACCGACACCCGGTGGCCCGAGTGGTGGAATGGTAGACGCAGGGGACTCAAAATCCTCCGCCGCAAGGCTTGCGAGTTCGAGTCTCGCCTCGGGCACCAGTTTCCCTTGACGGATCGCGTCCCGGCCCTTGGTCGGGAATCAGTCGGTTCCCCCTGCCTTCCCCTGCCGGGCGGATTCCGCGCCAGTGTGTCGCCGCGTGGCGGATCTTTGCATCGCCCGGAAACACTGCGCGCAAGGGCTGCAGGGCCCGGCGAAAAAACCCGCGACGCCCGGCCTCTCAACATTAAGTTGAACAGACCCGCGCCTGCCAGGCTGGAATGCGACTTGACGGCTGCAATCTTGAGTTGAAACATGACCTGCCGCAAATGGTTGGCAGGTCGGCTGCTTCGCGCCATCGGGCGAGGCGTGCATTGGCAGGGGGATGCCGATGCGACGCCCACACGCAGGGGCTGTGCGAGGCGGCCGTTGGTCGTTGAATACAAACAACTTTAGCCTTTCCACCACGCCCGGATCGAAGGTATCCAGAGGGACGCGGGCAGTGCATTCTGGCCCGCAGCCTACGGAATGACCGGAAAGAGTGATATTGTGGACCAGAGAGCCTTTTCAGACGCCGCCAGCGCAGGCGGTCAGCGCTGCACCCCGTGCTTCACGCCGGGCACGCTGATCACCACCCACCGGGGCGAAGTCCCCGTCGACATGATCGCGGTCGGGGACCGGGTCGTGACGCGCGACAATGGCATCCAGACCGTGCGCTGGCTGGGCAAGACCCAGATGTACCTGCAAGACTTCCAGATGGAGCCGCATCTTCTGCCGGTCTTCATCCAGCAGGGGTCGCTGGGCAAAGGATTGCCGGAGCGGGACATGATGGTGTCGCCGAACCACCGCATTCTTGTGCAAAGTGCCCGCAGTTCGCTCAAATACGAGGAGCGGGAGGTGCTGGTGGCGGCAAAACACCTTGCCGCACAAGGGGTTCATACGGTACAAAGCAGCGGAACAAAGTATATTCACTTCATGTGCGACCGGCACGAAGTGGTTCTTTCCAATGGCGTTTGGACCGAGACCTTTCACCCCGACGACACGTCGTTGAAGGGGATTGGGAACGCTCAGCGCCTTGAAATCCTTGAGCTCTTTCCAGAGCTCAAGACAGAGGCCGGACGGGCGAGCCATGGGACGGCCCGGCCGGTGCTGAAACGGGTTGAGGCGGTCGAGATCGCGGTCTGAGCGCGGTCCGGCCTTGGTGGGAAACGGGTAGGCGACAGCAACGTGACACCAGATTTGGGGTCTGATGTGCCGCAAATGGCACAGTATGCCCCGAGTGTGGACAAGAAATGGTCACGATAACGGTCTAACCCGACCGCAAGGGGCAGAGGTAACGCGGAATGTCGACGATTTACGGTGGTTCGGGCGGTGAGCTTATCCAGCCGGGTACGCCTGCTGTGCAATACCCGACGGACGACAACGATCTGATCTATGGCTTCGGCGGCGCTGACACGATCTACTCAGGATCGTCCAACGATACGATCTATGGTGGCGATGGCCGCGACACGATCAATAGCGGCGCAGACAATGACGTAATCTACGGTGGCGCAAACGCCGACGCGATGAACGGCGGACTGGGCGACGACACGATCTTTGGTGGTGGTGACGGTGGTGCGGGCGATGACGTCATCTATGGCGGTGGCGGCTTTGACTTTGTCAGCTATGCAGGCGTTGTCGCGGCCGTAACCGTCAACCTTGGATCTTCTGTCGCTTCAGGCGGTGACGGCGACGATGATATTTTCGACATTGACGGCGTGATCGGCGGCGACGGTGACGACAGCATTACTGGCGACGGCAACGCGAACTGGCTGATCGGTGGGGTGGGTGCCGACACCATCGACGGCGGTGCAGGCAACGACACGGTCGAAGGCGGCCTTGGCAGCGACTCCCTTGCCGGCGGGGCCGGTACGGCTGACGTCGTTTCCTATGCCAACTCCGTTACGGCGGTGAACGCGAACCTTCTCTCAGGGACCTCGACCGGCGAAGGCACCGACGTGCTGTCTGGGTTTGAGAATCTTACCGGCTCGGGCTTGGGCGACACGCTCACAGGAGACGGCGGAAGCAACGTCATCGACGGCGGTGCCGGAAGTGACAGGATCTACGGCGGTGCCGGAAACGATACGGTCATCGGCGGTACCGGAGCCGACACACTGCAAGGTGGGGGCGGAGGCGACAGCATCGACGCAGGTTCCGGGGCGAACCTGGTCTTCGGTGGAAGCGGCAACGATAACATCGTCAGCGGCACGGATGCCGATACGGTCTATGCGGGGGCCGGCAGTGACACGGTCAACAGCGGTTCCGGCAGCGATCTGATCTATGGCGGCGGGACATCGGAAACCAGCTCAACCTTTATCCTGAACGGTACATTCACCGGCGGCGGGACCGGCTGGACCGGCACGGACCTGGAGTTCAACCCGGAATCGTCCTACTTCGGTGGCGGATCGTCGAACGGCGTCGCGGAGATCGACGGGAACGCCGGCCAAACCACTGTAATGAACCAAAGCTTCACCGTCAGCGAGGCGCTTTCGGCCCAGTTGACTTTCCGCGGCATCGTCCGCTCTGACGGGACGGTCGGTGTTGACGGCTATCGGGTCGAGGTCTTGGATGCGTCGAACAATGTGATCTTTTCACAGACGATTCTGCCGCCGTCCAGAGTTTTGCCGAACTGGACCAACTACGCGCTTGATTTCGATTTCCCGGCTGCTGGCACCTACACGCTGCGCTTCACCGAAGTTGGGAATGGCGACAGTCTGGGTGCGCTGGTCGATGACGTTCAGATCACGTCGATTGTCGATACCGGAGACGTGCTGAACGGGGGCGATGGCAACGACACCATTTTCGGTGGTGCAGGCGCGGATACTATTTCGGGCGAGACCAATGCCGACGTGCTGTCGGGCGATACCGGCAACGATACGCTTTATGGTGGAATCGGCAGTGACACGTTGCTTGGCGGTGTCGGGAACGACAGGCTGGACGGCGGCACTGAAGATGACTCGATGCTGGGCGGCGACGGCGATGACACGCTGATCGGCGATCTGGGCAATGACCGCCTGTATGGCGGCCTTGGCAATGACAGCATCGAGGGCGGCGACAATGCCGACCTGATCGAAGGCGGCGACGGCGCCGACACGATCAACTTCGGATCGGGCGATGACACCGTCTATGGCGGGGCCGGGAACGACCTGATCGACGATGTCGCCGGGGGGCCGCCGCTGTCCGGTCAGAACCTGATTTACGGCGGCACCGGGGACGACACGGTCTTCACCGGCAACGACAGCGACACGCTTTACGGTGACGAGGGCAATGACCGGCTCAACGGCGAGGCCGGGGCCGACACGCTCTTTGGCGGCGCGGACAGTGACCAGTTGTTCGGTGGCACCGAAAGCGACCAGCTTTTCGGAGGAACCGGCAGCGACGCGCTGGATGGCGGTGATGGTGCCGACACCCTGCATGGGGACGCCGGGGTCGACTCGCTGTTCGGCGGCACCGGGAGCGACCTGCTGGATGGCGGAGCCGACAACGACCTCTTGTACGGCGGGGCGGATCAGGACACGCTTTCCGGCGGCACCGGTCGGGACACGCTTTACGGGGATGCGGGCAACGACCGTCTCTATGGCGGTGCCGAGCGCGACACGATGTACGGTGGCGATGGCAACGACGTCTTCTACATCGGGCTTGGCGATCTGAACGATTCCGTCAATGCCGAATTCATCGACGGCAACGACAACGGTGCGCTGAATCCGGCGGACCCGACCGACTTCGACACCATCGACCTGCAGCCCTATGGCTGGGACCAGGTCACCATCGTGTACGGGTCCGGTGGTCTGGCAGGTGAAGCGGGACAAATCTTCATCTATTCCGCGCCGGGAAAGAACCCGGCAGACCTGATCGGCGTGATCAATTTCACCGAGATCGAGCAGATCATCCCCTGTTTCACCGCGGGCACGCGGATTTCCACGGGGCGCGGCGACGTGGCGGTCGAGGCGCTGGTCGCGGGCGACATGGTGCTGACCCGGGACCACGGCCTGCAGCCCCTGCGCTGGGTCGGGCGGCGGCATCTGGGTCTGGCCGAGCTGATGGCGGACCCGGATCTGCAGCCGGTGCGCATCGGGCGCGGGGCCTTCGGGGATGCGGGTCCGGTGCGGTCGATGCTGGTGTCGCCGCAGCACCGGGTGCTGGTCGAAGGCGCGCGGGCCGAGATGTATTTCGGCGAAAGCGAAGTGCTGGTTCCGGCCAAGCATCTGGTCGGCCAGGCCGAGGTCACCCGCGCCTTGCCGCAGGAGGGGGTGACCTACATCCACATCCTCTTTGACCGGCACGAGATCGTGCTGTCGGACGGGCTCTGGACCGAAAGCTTCCAGCCCGCCCTGCGGACGCTGAACAGCCTGGACGTCGCAGCCCGGCGCGAGGTCATGACGCTGTTCCCCGAGCTTGCGACCGGCGAAAAGGTGTTTGCGGGCGCGCGGCTGTCGCTGAAGGCGCATGAAGCCAGGGTTCTGGTCTCAGGCTGAAGGTGGCGGGCGGCCAAGATAGGCTGCCCAGTCCTCGGGGGTGTCGAGATCGAGAACGGCCATCCGGCCGGGCAGGGCGGTGACGCGCACCCGGTCGCGGTGGGCGCGCAGGACCGACCGGCCGCCTTCGTCCCCCTTGACCGCGGCCAGCTCCCGCCAGAGATCGCGCGGAAAGACGGCCGGATGGCCTGACTTGCCGTCCGCCGTGCCGCCGCGCCGGATCAGCCAGGGCTCGGCCTGAAACCGGGCGGCGAGTTCGCCTAGGGTCGCGACGGTAAACTCCGGCATGTCGGCTGGCAGCACCATCAGCCCGTCCTGCGGTCCGGCTCCCGCCGAAGCGATGGCCGTGACGCCGCGCACCAGCGACCGCGACATGCCCTGATGGTGGTCCGGCACCTCGACGATGCCGACCCCAAGGCCGTCCAGCGCCAAATGCCGGGCCTTGGCTTCGGGTTGCAAGGCGACCCAGACCGGACATCCGGTGGCCTCTGCCGTCCCGGCCACCCGCCGCAGGATCGGTATACCCGCGATCGGCTGCAGAAGCTTGTCCTGGCCCCGCATCCGCAAGGAGGCTCCGGCCGCCAGGATCAGGATATGCACTGCGGGTGGCATCGGCGCAGTCTGGCGCGCGGGGTCAGTCTGTCAAGCCGGGCCTCAACCGCGCATCCGCCCACCATCATCCCACAACGGAGCGAGGTGGACCCGCGCCGGACGGCGTTCGCCCAGAATCTCGACCTCCAGCGCCAGGCCGTCCTGCACCCGGTCCGCCGGGATGAAGCCCTGTGCGACCGACTTGCCGGTCCAGTGGCTGAAGCCTCCGCTGGTACACCAGCCGACGACGGCACCGTCCAGCCAGATCGGTTCCCAGGCGACGACATCGGCGTCGGTGGCTTCGACCACGATGGGGACGAGCCTGCGCCTTGGCCCTTCGGCCTTTTCCTTCAGCGCCGCCGCCTTGCCGATCCAGTCGGCGGGCTTGTTCCAGGCGATGAAGCGGTCGAGCCCGGTCTCGCCCGGAGTGTAGTCGGGGCTGAACTCGCGCCCCCAGGATCCGAACCATTTGTCCAGCCGCAAGGACATCATCGCCCGCATGCCGAAGGGGCGCAGTCCCAGATCCTTGCCAGCGGTGGACAGCACATCCCACAGATGGCGGACGGACATGTGGTCGGTGAAGATTTCATAGCCAAGATCGGCGGTGTAGCTGACCCTTTGCACGATGCAGTTGGCCATGCCGACCGTCATGTGCTTCACGTCCATGAACTTGAACGCTTCGGCACCGACATCAGACCGCGTGACCCGTGCCAGAAGCTCCCGCGCTCTCGGCCCGGCGATCTGGAAGCCGGACCGGGAATCCGAGATATTCTCGACGGTTACGCCCGGTTCCTGATTCTGCTCGAACCAGCGCTGGTGCCAGCCTTGCGCGCCGTAGCTGGCGGTCAGCTGGAATTCGGTCTCGCTCAGGCAGGACACGGTGAAGTCGCCGATGATCTTGCCGGAATGGGCCAGCATCGGGGTCAGCGACAGCCGCCCCGGCTTCGGAATGCGGCCCGCCATGATTCGGTCCAGCCAGGCCCGTGCGCCCGGTCCCTTGACCAGATACTTGCCGAAGTTCTGCACCTCGTTGATGCCGACGCCTTCACGGACGGCCATCACTTCCTGGCGCGTCGCCTCCCAGGCGTTCGAGCGCTTGAAGGTCGGCGTCTCATGGCGCGGCTCGCCCGGCAGGGCGTGGTAGTTCACCACCTCAAGCCCGTATTGCTGGCCCCAGACCGCGTTCATCTGGTCGAAGACCTGATACATCGGCGTGGTGCGGAAGGGGCGGGCGGCCGGGCGTTCCTCGTTCGGGTAGGACACGCTGAACCGCATCTGGTAGTTTTCGATCACCTTCGGGACCGTGTAGCCTGCGCTCGTCCAATTGCCGAAGCGCGCCACATCAAAGCCGCGCGGGTCGCGCTCGACCTCGCCGTGGATCATCCATTGCGCAAGGGCGAGACCCATGCCGCCGCCCTGGCTGAAGCCCGCCATCACGGCACAGGCCGACCAGTAGTTGCGCAGACCCGGCACCGGCCCGATCAGCGGGTTGCCGTCGGGGGAGAAGGTGAACGGCCCGTGGATCACCCGCTTGACGCCCGACCGTTCCAGCACCGGGAAGCGGCGGTAGGCGAAGTTCACCGAATCCTCGATCTTGTCGAACTGTTCGTTCAGAAGCTCATGCCCGAAGTCCCAGGGCGTGCCGTCGACCGACCAGGGCTCGCAGGGCTTTTCGTAAAAGCCGATGCAAAGGCCCCGCCCTTCCTGACGCAGATAGCTTTCGCCGCCGGGGTCCATCACATGCGGGAACTCGCGGCCCGATTTCAGGATGTCCATGATCTCGGGGATGTCGTCGGTGACGAGGTATTGGTGCGCCATCGGCAACAAAGGCAGGTAAACCCCCGCCATTGCCCCGATCTCCCGCGCCCAGAGGCCTCCCGCGTTCACCAGAGGCTCGCAGGTGACGGTGCCCTTTTCGGTGACCACCTCCCAACCGTCCCTGGTCGGGTTGGTCTCCAGCACGCGGTTGTGCAGGACGATCTCGGCCCCGCCCATCCGTGCCGCCTTGGCATAGGCGTGGGTGGTGCCCGAAGGGTCGAGGTGCCCGTCCAGCGGATCGTAAAGCCCGCCCAGGATGCCGTCGACATTGACCAGCCCGTCGGTCAGCTTGGTGATTTCCGCAGGCGACAGGATTTCGGTTTCCAGTCCCATGTAGCGATGCTTGGCGCGTTCGGCCTTCAGCATCTCGAACCGGGCCTCATTGTCGGCAAGGGTCACTCCGCCGACATGGTGCAGGCCGCAGGACATGCCGGTGATCGCCTCCAGCTCCTTGTAAAGCCGGATGGTGTAACCCTGCAGCGCCGCCATGTTGGTGTCGCCGTTGATGGTGTGAAACCCGCCCGCCGCGTGCCAGGTCGATCCGCTTGTCAGCTCGGACCGTTCGATCAGCATCACGTCCGACCAGCCAAGCTTGGTCAGGTGATACAGGACCGAACAGCCGACAACGCCGCCGCCGATCACCACCACGCGCGCATGGGTCTTCATCGCAAGTCTCTCCGCCGCATCGTTTCGGGCACCATGCCGGGGCAAGGACCGGCTGGCATGAGGATTTGCGACACCGAATGTCGCGGCCAGACAGTTGCCTGACCTGCGCGCCGGTCACTTCTCGGGGATCAGGCCGCGCGGCGCAAAGCGCATCACGATCAGAAGGACGACACCCAGGGTCAGCAGCCGCATATGGGCGGCCGTGTCCTGCAGATGGTCCTTCAGGGCACCTGCCGGCAGGCCTGCCGTCAGGATCTGCATCATCTGCGGGCCGAGAAACTCGACCGCGAGATAAAGCCAGCCGATCAGCAAGCCGCCCAGGATCGAACCCCAGTTGTTGCCCGACCCCCCGACGATGACCATGACCCAGATCAGGAAGGTAAAGCGCAGGGGCAGGTAGGACGGCGGGGTCAGCTGCCCTTCCATCGACGTCATCATCGCACCCGCCAGACCGACGACCGCCGAGCCGATGATGAAGATCTGCAGATGGCGGAACTTGACGTCCTTGCCCATCGCGGCCGAGGAAATCTCGTTGTCGCGGATCGCGCGGACCATGCGGCCCCAGGGGCTGTTCAGCGCCCGCTCGCAACCCCAGACCAGAAGGACCAGCACCAGCCCGAACAGGGTGGCATAGAGCAGCTTGACAAAGATGGTCGAGGCCGTGACCGGGTCGAGGCCCATGCTGGCAACGGGGTCGAGAAAGGCGGGATCAAGCTGCAGGTCGACTTCCTTCGGCACCGGCCAGGGGCGGGGCAGATCGATCAGGTTCTTCACCCCGCGCGCGAGCCAGTCCTCGTTGCGCATCACCGTGACGATGATCTCGGCGATGCCAAGGGTCGCGATGGCCAGATAGTCTTCGCGCAGGCCGAGGGCGATCTTGCCGATGATCCAGGCCGCGGCGGCGGCGAGAAGCGCGCCGACCGGCCAGGCCCAGAGCGAGTTGAAGCCGAGGCCACCGAAGTTTCCGGCCTGCGCGGGGTTGTTCGCTTCGACCGCGACGACCGCGGGGTCAAGGATCAGCCGGTAGATGAAGAAGGCGACGACAAGGAACAGGGCAAGGGCGAGGCTGCGGCTGGTGCCCGGCTTCAGGCGCCGGTACAGCCACACGGCGAGCGCGATCGCCAGCGCCCCGAACAGAAGGGCCGCGAGGATGCGCGGACCACCCGCCGCCCAGCCTTCGGGCACGGGCTTGGACGAGACAAGGACGACGGCCAGTCCGCCAAGCGCCACCGACCCGACGATGCCGGTCGAGAACAGCCCGGCATACCCCCATTGGATGTTCACCCCGATGGCCATGATCGCCGACAGAAGGGCGAGGTTGAGGATGTTCAGCGACAGGTTCCAGCTTTGCAGGACGCCGGTCAGGATGAACAGCAGCGCCACACCCGCGAAGAGGACAAGGTTGCGATAGGGGGCCATCTCATTTGCCTCCGAAGATGCCCTGCGGGCGGAAGAGGAGCACGATGATCAGGATGCCGAAACTGACCGCGACCTTGTAGTCGGTGGAGAGCGCCTGATAAAGCCCGTCGCCCAGCCATTCGGGCGGCACAAGATAGCCGAGGATCTTCTTCCAGGCGCTGGTGACGATCAGTTCGGAAAAGGCGACGATGAAGCTGCCGACCACCGCGCCGATCGGCGAGCCGAGCCCGCCGACGATGGCGGCGGCGAACATCGGCATCAGGAGACTGAAGTAGACGATCCCGCGGTAGGACTTGTCCAGCCCGTACAAGGTGCCCGCGATGCAGGCGAGGGCACCGGCGATGATCCAGGTGATCGTCACCACCCGCTCGGGGTTGATCCCGGACAGAAGCGCCAGGTCCTCGTTGTCGGAATAGGCGCGCATCGACTTGCCGGTGCGGGTCTTCTGCAGGAACCAGAACAGGAGCGCGCATGTGACCAGCGCGGCCACGACGGAAAGTGCCTGCGTCGTCTTGATCGCCAGCGGTTCCACCAGACCTGTCGCCGCCTTGAAGTCCTGTGGGTTGAGCATCATCCGCGCGCCGTCGGTGAAGTTCTGCTCGGACGTGCCGATGATCATGCGGACAAGGCCGTTCATCACGAACATGACCCCGGTCGAGACGATGACCACGATGATCGGTTTCGCCCGCTGCTTGCGGTAGAAGCGATAGACGACGCGGTCGGTCGCCAGCACCATGGCGATGGTCACGAGAATCCCCAGCGGCAGCGCCAGAAGGGCGGTGGGCAGGGGACCTGCGGTGATCCCCATCGACTGGAACCACCAGGTGAAGAGGATCACGAAGGCGGTGCCGAAGGCCATGGTGTCGCCATGCGCGAAGTTCGAGAACCGCAGGACGCTGAAGATCAGCGTGATCCCCAGCGCGCCGAGGGCCAGCTGGCTGCCGTAGGCAAGGCCCGGCACCACGATGAAGTTCAGGAAGGCGACAAGGGCGTTGAGGAAATCCATGGCTCAGCCCCCGAGGAACGACTTGCGCACATCGGGATCGGCAAGCAGCGCCTGTCCGGTGTCGGTGTAGCGGTTGCGCCCCTGCACCAGCACGAAGCCCTTGTCGGCGATGTCCAGCGCCTGGCGGGCGTTCTGCTCCACCATCAGGATCGAAATGCCGGTGCGGGCGATCTCGATGATGCGGTCGAACAGCTCGTCCATCACGATGGGGCTGACGCCCGCGGTCGGTTCGTCCAGCATCAGGACGCGCGGCTGCGTCATCAGCGCGCGGCCCACGGCGACCTGCTGGCGCTGACCGCCCGACAACTCGCCGGCCTTCTGGAACCGCTTCTGCTTCAGGATCGGGAAGAGGCCGTAGATCGTCTCCATCGTGTCGCGGATCCTGTCGTCGTCGCGGATGAAAGCGCCCATCTCGAGGTTTTCCTCCACCGTCATGCCGGTGAAGATGTTGTGGGTCTGCGGCACGAAGCCCATGCCCTTCCTGACCCGCGCCTGTGGCGTCAACCGCGTGATGTCTTCGCCCGCCAGCCGGACCGCGCCCTGCCGCAGGTTGAGCATGCCGAAGACCGCCTTCATCGCGGTGGATTTGCCGGCGCCGTTCGGGCCGACGATGACCGCGATCTCGCCGGGTTCCACGGCCAGCGTGCAGTCATGCAGGATGTCGACCGCACCGTAGCCGCCGGTCATGTTCTCGCCGATGAGGAAGGGCTCAGCCACGGACGGGCCTTTCCCTGGAAGAGACGGATTTTCTGCGAAAATCAGCGGATCGCGTTTTCGCAGAAAACGCGTGCCCGGCCCGGTCACCCATGCGCCGCCTCCTCTTTCAGCTTGTTCTTCAGGCCCCGGCCCAGATAGGCCTCGATCACCCGTTCGTCGTTCTTGACCTCGTCCACCGTGCCTTCGGCCAGCACCTTGCCCTCGGCCATGCAGATAACCGGGTCGCAGAGGCGGCCGATGAAATCCATATCGTGCTCGATCACACAGAAGGTGTAGCCGCGTTCCTTGTTCAGCCGCACGATGGCATCGCCAATGGTGTTCAGAAGGGTGCGGTTCACGCCCGCGCCGACCTCGTCGAGAAAGACGATCTTGGCATCGACCATCATGGTGCGGCCAAGTTCCACCAGCTTCTTCTGCCCGCCCGAGATCATCCCCGCCTTCTGGTCGGCGATGTGGGAGATCGTCAGGAATTCGAGCACCTCGTCCGCGCGCTGACGGATGCGTTCTTCTTCCGCAGCGACCTGTCCGCGTGAGAAAAGCGCGTTCATCAGCTTTTCGCCGGACTGGCGCGGCGGCACCATCATCAGGTTCTCGCGCACCGTCATCGACCCGAACTCATGCGCGATCTGGAAGGTCCGCAAGAGCCCCTTGTCGAACAGCCGATGCGGCGGCAGGCCGGTGATGTCCTCGCCGTCCATGAAGACCTGGCCGGACGTCGCTGCGTAGCGACCCGCGATCACGTTGAAAAGCGTGGTCTTCCCCGCGCCGTTGGGTCCGATCAATCCGGTGATCGACCCGGTCCTGATCTCCAGCGAGGCGCCATCGACGGCATGGAACCCGCCGAAATGCTTGTGCAGCTTCTCGACCCTGATCATCGTTTTCCCCTGTCCTGGCCCTTCCTCTTTTCCCG
>JBIJDO010000047.1:0-12066 GCA_044344105.1 Tabrizicola sp. | reverse complement strand
GCAAGGCAACGTGCAGTCGACCTTCGGCGTCTGCTGGGGCGGCATGGCGATGATGAACCATTTCCACGGGGTGCAGAAACACATGCTGCCCGCCAAGGCCTTCGGCTGTTTCCGTCACCGCAACATCGCGCCGACCTCGCCCTATCTGCGCGGCTTCTCGGACGACTTCGTCATTCCGGTCTCCCGCTGGACCGAGATGCGCCAGGGCGAGATCGACGCGGCAACCGGTCTGCGCACGCTTCTTGCCAGCGACGAGGTCGGCCCCTGCCTGGTCGAGGACGCGGGCCATCGCGCGCTCTACATCTTCAACCATTTCGAATACGACAGCGACACGCTAAAGCAGGAGTACGACCGGGACCTGGCCAACGGCACGCCGATCAATGTGCCGCTGAACTACTACCCGGATGACAATCCCGCGACATCGCCGCTCAATCGCTGGAGAAGTCACGCCCATCTGCTATATGGCAACTGGATCAACGAGATTTATCAGTCCACGCCCTATGACATTGAAAAGATTGGCCGCTAGCGTCCTTTTCGCCATTCTTGGCCTTGTCGTGGTCACCCAGTGGCGCGCCGCGTCGCGTGAGGCGGCAGCCGAGGCCGACTATCCCCCGACCGGCCAGTTCGTGACGGTCGATGGAAAGCGCCTGCACTACGAGATGCAGGGCCAGGGCCCCGATATCGTGATGCTGCATGGCGCCAGCGGGTCGCTCAGGGATTTCACCTTCTCTCTGCGCGACCGTCTGACCGACCGCTACCGCGTAACCCTGGTGGATCGGCCGGGCCTTGGCTACTCCGATCCCTTGCCCGATGTCAGCCTTCGCGCGCAGGCGCGCCACATAAAGGCGGGGCTTGCCCAGCTTGGCGTCACCGATCCGGTGGTCGTCGGGCAAAGCTACGGCGGGTCGGTGGCGCTCGCCTGGGCGCTTGACGGCGGTCCGAAGGGCCTGGTCCTGATCGCCGCGCCCTCGCTGCCCTGGCCCGGAACGCTTGATCCCTGGTACCGGGTGACGTCGACATCGCTCGGGCGGGCGCTCATCGTTCCGCTGGCATCGGCCTTCGTGCCGCAGTCCTATGTGACCGCAGCGACAGCCGCCGTCTTCGCGCCGGACCCGGTCCCCGCCGGATACGAGGCACATCTCGGGGCGAGCCTCGCACTGCGCCGTCAGACGCTTGCCGTCAACACCGCGCAGGTGAACGCCCTGCGTGCCGAACTGGTGACGATGGTGCCGCGCTATCCGTCGCTCGACCTGCCGGTGGAACTGATCCATGGCAGCGCCGACACGATCGTTCCCCTCGCCATCCATTCGCGCCCGCTTTCGGACATTCTGCCCAACGCGCGGCTGACGGTGATCGAAGGGGCGGGCCACATGCCGCATCACGCTTACGCGGACCAGGTCATTGCCGCGATCGACCGCGTTGCATTGCGCTGACGGAGCCAATCGCCATACTGGCGCGAAACGGGAGGCTGCCATGACCCTACCTTTCGACGGCGCGATCAGCCGCTATTTCCGCGAAGGCGCGCCCGCTGCCGTCCGCAAGGCCATCGAGAAGGCCGGCAAGGACGAGATCCTGACCAGGTCCTATCCCTACAGGGATGAGATCAAGGGCAAGGAATATGACGCCCGGATGGACGCCTTGCAGATCGAGCTGGCCAAGATGCAGGCCGGTCTCAAGGCCACCGGCAAGCGGCTGATCGTGGTCTTTGAAGGCCGCGACGCTGCGGGCAAGGGCGGGACGATCAAGGCGGTGACGGAAAACCTGAACCCCCGCCAGGCCTATGTCGTGGCCCTGCCGAAACCGACCGAGCGCGAGAGCCAGCAATGGTATTTCCAGCGCTATGTCGACTGGTTCCCGGCCAACGGCGAAATCGCGCTTTACGACCGCAGCTGGTACAACCGCGCGATCATCGAACATGTGTTCGGCTTCTGCAAACCCGAGGACCGCGCCAAGTTCTTCCGCCAGCTGCCCGAATTCGAACAGACGATCGTCGAGGAGGGGATCGTCTTCCTGAAGATCTGGCTGGAGGTCGGGCGGGCCGAGCAACTGAAGCGGTTTCTCGATCGCGAGAAGGATCTTCTCAAGCAGTGGAAGCTCAGCCAGATCGACGTTGACGGACTGGCCAAATGGGACGCCTACTGCGCGGCCATCGACGAGACGATGGAGCGCACCCATTTCAGACATGCGCCCTGGACGGTGATCCTGTCCGACGACAAGAAACGCGCACGGCTCGCGGCGATCCAGACGATTCTGTCGGCGGTGGACTATGCGGGCAAGGACGCGAAGGCCATCGGAAAGATCGACCACAAGATTTTCGGCGGGCCGAAGCTGCATTCCAGCACTTGATGAAACGTGGCTACCATCACGGCAACCTGCGGCAGGCGCTGGTCGAGGCGGCTCTCTCTCTCATTGCCGAGAAGGGGCCGCAGGGCTTCACCCTGTCCGAGGCTGCAAAGGCGGCGGAGGTGACCCCGGCGGCGGTCTACCGGCACTTTGCCGGGCGGGATGATCTTCTGGCCGAAGTCGCGCGCCAGGGCTTCGACATCTTCGCCGCCCTTCTGGAGTACGCCTACGACGACGGGCGACCTTCCCCGCTTGCCGCCTTCGAGGCGACAGGGCGGGCGTACCTCGCCTTTGCCCGGAAGTATCCCGGCCATTATCAGGCGATGTTCGAAAGCGGGCTCCAGCCGGGCAACCACCCCGACCTCGCGCAGGTGTCGGCCAAGGCCAGGAGCACGATGGACCGGGCGGCGGAGAACCTTGTCACCGGTCTGCCTGCTGCACGACGCCCGCCAGCCAGCATGATCTCGGCCCATGTCTGGGCGGTCAGCCATGGGGTGGTGGAGCTGTTCCTGCGGGGGAACGGGGGGGCGCAGCCCTGGCCGGCGGAGGACCTGCTGGAGACCGGGATCGGGATCTACCTGCGGGGGCTGGGGCTTTTGTCACCGGACCGGTGAAGTGGGTGCCCACGCGTGGGCAGGTTCCTGATCCCAGCGAAATCAACAGCTTGCCTGTGGGCGTTCACACAGTCTTAACCCGGCATCGCCCGCGCCGATGCTCGTCGGTGACTTCGTCCCTCCTCGCGAGACGGTTCCACCGACGAGGAGACGAAGTCGAACGAGGAGGATCGACCTACCGGAACAGGACCAGCGCCGAGGGGCTCCAGGCGACGCGGACCCTGGTTCCGACATCCAGGACCGGACGGCCGGGGACGTTGCGCATGGACAGGCGCACCTCGACATCCGTGCCGCCGAGGTAGACGTCGTAATAGGTCATGTCGCCGAAATAGATCACTTCGTCGATCAGGCCGTCGGTCTCGCGCTCGGGCGCTTTCTGGTCGTCGTAAAGCAGCGTCAGCGTTTCGGGCCTGAGACCAACGACCGGGCTTTCCCCCGTCGCGGGCGGGGCCATCGAGGCGTCGATGCTGACCTTGCCAAGGCCCTTGGCGTCCACTTCGACCGTATCACCGGCCTCACTGACCACCGTGGCGGGGATGAAGTTCATCGTGCCGATGAAGTCGGCAACCTTCTTCGAGTTCGGGCGGCGATACAGGGTTTCGGGGTCGGCAAGCTGGGCAATCTCGCCTTCGAACATCACCGCGATGCGGTCGGACATGACCAAAGCCTCTTCCTGGTCATGCGTCACCAGAATGAAGGTGATGCCGACCTGCCGCTGCAGCTTGATCAGTTCGACCTGCATGTGTTCGCGCATCTTCTTGTCGAGCGCGGACAGGGGTTCGTCGAGAAGCAGCACCTTGGGCTTGAGGATCAGCGCCCGCGCCAGCGCCACCCGCTGCCGTTGGCCGCCGGACAGGGCATGGGCCGCGCGGGCGCCGTAGCCCTTGAGGCCGACCTGTTCCAGCGCATCGGCCACGGCCCTGGCCTTTTCGTCCTTGGAGCGCGGGTCCTTGCGCAGGCCAAAGCCAACATTCTCGGCCACTGTCATATGCGGGAAAATCGCGTAGCTCTGGAACACCATGTTCGTCGGCCGGGTGTTCGCTGCGACCGAGGCCATGTCCTTGCCGTCGATCATGATCACGCCCGAGGAGATGTCCTCGAACCCCGCGATGGTGCGCAGAAGCGTGGTCTTGCCGCAGCCGGAGGGGCCAAGGAGCGAGAAGAACTCCCCCGCCCGGATCGTGCCGGTGATGCCGCGCAGGGCATGATAGTCGCCATAATACTTATGGACTTCCTTGAATTCGATCATTGTCGGTTGGTCAGACGTCACAGGAAGCCTCCGGAAGCTTGGCCACCGGCCTTGGCGATGCCACGGCGGCGCATGTACTCGGCAAAGCCAAGCAGGATGATCGAGAAACAGACAAGCACGGTTCCAAGCGCCAGCATCGAGGGCACCTTTGCGGGGAAACGGAACTGGCCGAAGATGTAGACCGACAAGATCGGCTGCCCCGAGCCGAGGAAGTTCGAGATGATGAATTCGTCGAACGAGATGGTGAAGCAGATGAGGAACGAGGCCATGATCCCCGGCATGACGAGCGGCAGGACGATCAGGCGGAAGGTCGAGACGGCGGTTTCACCAAGGTCCATCGCGGCTTCCTCAAGCGAACGGTCAAGCGACTGGAAAGCCGAGGTCAGGATCGCGACCGCGAAAGGCGTGCAGATCAGGACCTGACCGATGATGACGGTGAAAAGCGACAGGGGCACGTTCATCGAAAGAAGCACGACCAAGAGCGCCATGGCGACGATCATCTCGGGCAGGACCAGGGGCAGCATGATCAGCCCCATGAGCGGCCCCTTGCCGGGGAACCGGTAGCGGACCGAGGCGCGCGCGGCAAAGATGCCGAGGACGGTGGAAATCGAGGCGACGGAGAGCGCGATGATCAGGCTGTTCTTCGCGGCATTGCGCAGGTTCTGGTCGGCCAGCATCTCGCGGAACCAGTCGAGGGTCAGGCCCTGCAGCGGGAAGGCGACGACGCGGCTGTTGTTGAAGGCGAAGATCGGCAGAAGCAGGATCGGGCCGTAGAGGAAGAGCAGGTAGAGAAGCGTGTAGCTTTTCAGGATCGGGGCCTTCTTCATTTCTGACCCCCGATGAAGCGCTTGTTCCAGAAGACGAAAGCGACCGAGACGATGCCGACCATCAGCATCGAGGCCACGGCGAAGGCCGAGCCCTGCGGGAAGTTCTGCAGTTTCAAGAGCTGGGTTTCGATCAGGTTGGCGATCATCGGTTCCTTGCCGTCGCCCACAAGCTCGGGCGTCACATAGTCGCCGACCGTCGGGATGAAGACGATGAGCGCGGCCGCGATCACGCCGGGCATGGACAGGGGCAAGGTCACCCGCAGGAAGGTGACCCAGCGGCTTTCGCCAAGGTCCTGCCCAGCCTCCAGCAAGCTGCGGTCGACTTTCTCCAGGCTGACGAAGATCGGCAGGACCGCGAAGGGCGCATAGGCGTGGGCGAGGACGATGATGATCGACAGGATCGAATAGCTGGCGATGTTGAGGGGCGGGAGGCCGACCGAGCCAAGCGCGGAATCGACGACGCCGCCGTAGCCGAGGATGACGAACCAGAGGCTGACGCGGATGATGTAGCTGGTCCAGAAGGGGATGGTGATCAGAAACAGCCACAGGCTCTTGCGTTCGGGCTTGACGTGGAAGCTGACGAAATAGGCGACCGGATAGGCGAGGATCACCGTGAGGGCGGTCACGACCAGCGCCACCATCAGCGATTTGAACATGATGTAGCCGTAGACCGATTTCGACCACAGCTCGGCATAGTTCTCGATGGTGATGGGCAAGGAGACATTGCCGCGCCCGCCGGTGAGGACCGAATAGGCGAGCACGGTCGCCAGCGGCACGGCGAGGAGCAGAATCACATAGATGGCTGTCGGACTGATCAGCTTGAGGCCGGTCCTGGCCTCGGAACTTGGCGTTGCAGCCATCTTGCCCCCAACCTTCCTGTCGCGTCGGCGGCACTTCGGCCACCTTGTCATTTGATCAAATCTAGACCAAAGGAGCGCTTCGAGGCAAGAGGGCCATCAAACGCAGCCGAAAGCAAGCCTGTCGGAGGACAGGCCGCCACCGCGTGCCGCGGTCGGGCGGGTGGTGATCAGCCGGCGACCCGCTCGATCGCGATCGCCCGTTTCTTCAGCTCGTCGTAAAGCGTCGGCACCACGCGAAGGCTGCGGACCGCGACGCGCAGGGCTTCGGAGATGCGCGCTTCGGAGGGGTCGTCCATCGCCACGCGCCAGATCATCCGCCGGGCGACGCCGTTGTCGTAGACGATTTCGGTGGCTCCCTGGCGGGTCTTGCGCCAACCAAGAAAATCCGCGCCGCCGTGCGGCGCGTGGAAGGTGGATTGCAGTCCCATTTTCGGGCTCTCTTTTTTTGTCTGCTCGTGCGCCGACCCTGAGCCATCGGGTGCCGCACGGTCAACCGGCCCGGAGGGCAAATCTGCGTGAGCGAGTCCGTTGTGCCACAGGTCGGGTATTCCGGACGGTCCGGCGCTCCTAGACCAGAAGGTCGCTTGGCGGACGGGCCAGAAGTTCGGCCAGGGTCCGGATCGCTCCATCGAACATTTCCCGCGGCAGGGCTGCGGCAATGGCGATGCGGATCGCATTCGGGGCGCGGCCATGCACCACGGCGTATTCGTCGGCGGACCGGACCAGCACGCCACGGGCCTCGGCGGTGCGCAGGAAGGTCGAGGCGCGCCAGCCGAGCGGCAACCGGAGCCAGACGAAGGGCACGCCCTGCTGCCAGCCAAGGTCGAAGGCCCCGAGGTGATTGACCAGCACCTGCTGGCGGGCGGCGAATTCGGCCTGGACCCTGGCGCGGATCTCGGAAGCGGCACCGGACCGGAAGAGGTGGAGCATGAGGTCGGCAACCGGGCGCGAGAGGGCGAAAAAGCCGTGCTGGGCGGTCAGACGCCCGGCCTCGCCCATCCCGGCGGGGCAGATGACATAGCCGAAGCGCAGCGCGGCCGAGATCGTCTTGGACACCGAACCGACCAGCCAGACCCGTTCCGGGGCCAGGGCGCGCAAGGACGGGATGTCGGATTCGGCGACGGAATAGCAGTCGTCCTCCAGGATCTGCAGGTCGTAGCGGCGGGCGATCTCGGCAATCTCCTGCCTGCGCCGGACCGGCATGCGCCCGGTGGTCGGGTTCTGCGCCTCGGTCGTGAGGCACAGGACCTGCGCGCCGTAGCGGCGGCAGGCGGCGTCCAGCGCATCGGGGACGATGCCGTGTTCGTCGATCTCGACCGGAACCACTTCGGCCCGGGCGGCGCGGGCGGCGTAGCGGAAGCCGGGATAGGCGAGCTCTTCGATCAGGACGACGGGGCGTTCCCCGCGCAGGCAGCAGTCGAAGATGAGCGATATCGCGTTCTGCCCGCCATGGGTCAGGGCGACATCCTCGGGGCCGATCGGGCCAAGGATGCGGTCGCCCATCCAGGTGACGACCTCGGCGCGCAGGGCGGCCTCGCCCATCTGGCTGGTATAGTCGAGCCAGCCCTGCCCGGTCGCAGCCGCCATGGCAAGAAGACCGGAGCGGAAAGCTTCGGCCTGTCCGACCTCGGGGACCTGCGGCGGACGGAGGTCGATCAGGCCGGTGCTGCCCCCGGTCAGGCGCTCGGTGTACAATGCCTGCGTCGGGCCAAGCCGTGGCGATTGTGCCGCAACAAAGGTCCCCCGTCCGACGGTGGCCGCCAGAAGCCCTTCCTGCGTGGCCAGCTGATAGGCCCGCGCCACCGTCCCCGGCGTCAGGTGCAGCCGCCAGGCGAGGTCGCGCACCGTCGGAAGTTGCGAATTCGCGGGCAGATCACCGCTTCGAATCGCATCCCGAAGCGCGCGCGACAGCCCCAGGTACTTCGGGCCGGGAAATTGAGTCAGATCGGGCGCCCAACTTGTATCAGTCACAATAATCCTCTGGCGACTCATTGCGGAGAATTGATACATTACACGTACCGAAAACCTGCCATTGTATCAACACAAAATCATCGGAGGCGCAAATGCCCCACAGCCCTATCAGATCCCTTCCGCTGCGCCGCAGGCCTGGCCTGACGGCGCGTGTCGTGGACCTTCTTTCGCAGATTTCGATGCGCCGTCGCGAGCGCGCGCAGCTTGCCCAGCTTGATCCGCATCTGCTGCGCGACATCGGCCTTGATGCAAAGGCCGCGCAGACCGAATGCGCCAAACCGTTCTGGCGGTCCTGACCGCCAGTTCCCCGAGCGTGTCTTGCGCTCTTACCCCTGAACTGGGCCGGGTTTTCCCGGCCCTTCTTTATGGCTGAAGCTGGTACAGCACCGTCCGGACGGTGCCGCCCTTCTGCGGGGCCTCGCAGAGAATCCGGGCGTCAAGGACCTGCAATCCGAAGGGTTCCGCGCAAAGATCGATGCCGCTGCCTTGCCGAAGCCGGATGCCGGGGCCGATCGGCTTGTCGAGATTGGCGGGATAATCCGCGCCAAGCGGCAGATGTTCGGTCAGGACCAGCCAGCGATAGGCGTAGAGGCGGGGGATCAGCGCCTGGATCATCGCGTTCGGCAGGTGCTGCAGGACCTGCCGGAGAAAGACCACATCTCCGTCAGGCAAGGGATCGGTCGCAAGGTCCAGACAGCGGAAGTCGACCGTTGCTGCATCCGGGCCTGCCTGGTGATGCCGGATCAGGGCCGGGACGACATCGCAGGCGACATAGGCTTGAAAGAGCGGCCGGAGCGCCCGTCCGACATGGAAGTCGCCGCAGCCGAGATCGACGGCATCCATCGGACCCATGCCAGCCGCCCAGTGCCGGACCGCCATGACATAGGGAGCAACGACCTTCGGGTCACGCGATCCGGGTCCGGAGTGGTAGCCGGAATTGCCGCCCCAAAGCCGGTGGCGGTAGATATGCGAGAAAGCCTCTTCGGCGGTCAGGGCCTGCCAGTCGGCCTCGGTCAGCCTGGCCGTGTCGGTGCCCCCGGCCCCGGACAGCCGCCGCTGCAGTCGGAACAACCACTGTAGGTTCATGCTGGTCCCTGCCAGATCGGAGGCCATAGTGCCAGCCCGGCCGAAGGCAGGCAACGGACGGGGACTGCCAAAGGTCACACCTGTTGCAGTCCTGCCGGGCGGCGAGCCGGAAACGAAAAGCGCGGCACCGGGGCGCCGCGCTTTCGCAAGGGTGGGAAGGTCTGGCTCAGCGCTTCGAGAACTGGAAGCTGCGGCGCGCCTTCGGCTTGCCGTACTTCTTGCGTTCCACGACCCGGCTGTCGCGCGTCAGGAAGCCTGCGGCCTTGAGTGCAGCGCGCAGCGTGGGTTCGTAAAGCTGCAGCGCCTTCGAGATGCCGTGCTTGACCGCACCGGCCTGGCCCGAGAGCCCGCCGCCGGCGACGGTCGCGTAGACGTCGAACTGACCTTCGACATTGGCCACGGTGAAGGGCTGCTTCAGGATCATCTGCAGCACCGGACGGGCGAAGTAGACCGCCATTTCCTTGCCGTTGACCACGACCTTGCCGGAACCGGGCTTGACCCAGACGCGGGCGACCGCATCCTTGCGCTTGCCGGTGGCGTAGGAGCGGCCCAGCTTGTCGCGCACGGCCACGCGGGGTGCCGCTTCGACAGCGGCGGGTGCGGAACCGACAGCCGATTTCAGGTCATCGAGAGATTTGATTTCGGCCATGATCACGCGCTCCGGGTGTTCTTCGGGTTCAGGACCTTGACGTCCAGAACGGTGGGCTGCTGCGCCTCGTGCGGATGGGCGGCCCCGGCATAGACGCGCAGGTTGGTCATCTGCTGGCGGCCAAGGCGGTTCCTCGTGATCATGCGCTCGACGGCCTTTTCCACCACACGCTCGGGGTGCTTGCCTTCGAGGACCTGCTTTGCCGTGCGCTGCTTGATCCCGCCCGGGTGGCCGGTGTGCCAGTAGTAAACCTTGTCGGTGCGCTTCTTGCCGGTCATCTGGATCTTGTCGGCATTGATGACGATGACATTGTCACCCATGTCCATGTGGGGGGTGAAGGTCGGCTTGTTCTTGCCGCGCAGGATGTTGGCGACGATCGTGGCAAGACGGCCCAGAACGACGCCCTCGGCGTCGATCAGGATCCACTTCTTCTCGATGTCCGCCGGAGTAGCGGTGAAGGTTTTCATGGTTTTCCCAACGAAGAAGGGGGCAGCGATGCTCCCGGAAACTCGGATGCGGGGTTATCGCCGAAGCCCTGCACAGCGTCAAGCCGTCAGAACCAGATTTACTTCTGCAAAATCAGTATCTTGCAATATAGGTATCATAATACCCCAATGCATCGCCTTTCACATTGGCCCAAATATCCCCGCCGGAGGCCCTTACCGCAGCTTTGGCGGGCGCGCCTTGTCCATGCCGGGGGCAACGCGCGCGGCGGGCGCCGCGGGCATGGGCAGGTCGAAACGGAGCCCGACGTTCGCCATCTTCACCGCAGCGGCGGACCCGGAGGCCAGGGCCACGACGTCGAGCTCTCCCGCCTCGATGCCGGAAAAGACCAGCGCTTCGTTCATCGCCCGCGCCAAGGCGGCCTCTGCCGCCTCCACCACGTCGAGAAGCGCCAGAAGATGCCCGCGTCGCCCATCGGCATAGACCACCCCGGCCAGAAGCGCGCCCGTCGCCAGCCCCCCGGCGCGGGCGAGCTTGGCGTCCAGGGCCGCAATCACCGCCGCGGGCACGGACGGCGGCAGAAACGCCTCGGGCCGGGCCTCGACCTCTTCCGGCCCGTCCTCCAGGGTTTCGGCCAGCCAGTCCATCGCTTCGGGCGGCAGGAGCATCGCGGAGGGCGCGACCCCGAGGTTCACCCCCATCCCGATCCCCTGCCCTTTCAGAAGGCCCGCGATCACCCGCCCCGGCATCGCGGCATAGGGGGCAATCCCGCCGGTGAAGGCCGCCAGCCTCTCCTCGCGGTCGAAGACCAGCACCACCGGCCCGTCCTCCAGGTCGAAGACCTTCGGTTCCAGGCTTTCCCCCGCAGCCTCGCGTTCCAGGAGAAGCACCATCTCGCCATCCGCCAGCCGCTCGAAGAAGCGCAGGCGCAGGGCCTCGTTCTCGGGATCGGCCGAGAGGGCGGCATGGGCGGCGTCGAGCAGGGTTGCGATCTCGGACATGCTTCACCTCCGGCAACCGGCCTGACGGACAAAGGTTTCGGGGTGCCGTCTACGGTGACGGACCGGCCGCTTCGCCGACCCCCGGCCTTCCCCTAGTCTGCCCGGACGGCCGCGGCAAGGCCGGGACAATCGGCGCTCACATTCGGGTGACGCTCCGATCCGGTTTCGCCCATACCTGTCACTGGCCCTTTAAAGGCCACAAACCGGATGTTAACGATATGTCCGTAGGCATGGACCGGACGCCCGGCACGGCGGCGCCGAGGGTAGGATGATCGAGTTCCACGAGGTTTCCAAGTCGTTCTGGACGGGAACGAAACGCAAGGTCATCCTTGACCGGGCAAGCTTTCGTGTCGATCTCGGCAATTCGCTGGGAATCCTGGCCGAGAACGGCGCCGGCAAGACCACGATCATCAACATGATGGCCGGGTTGGAAAAACCCGACGAAGGCACCATCCGAAAGACCTCGCGCGTGTCCTTTCCGCTCGGGTTCATGGGCGGGGTGAACGCCAAGCATTCGGCCAAGGAAAACTGCCGCTACATCGGGGAGCTTTACGGTCTGGACCCGGACTATGTCGAAAGCTTCTGCCGCTGGGTCTGCGGTCTGGGCGAATACTTCGAGATGCCGCTTTCGACCTATTCGTCGGGGATGCGGTCGCGGTTCTCGTTCTCGCTGCTCTTGTCGATCGAGTTCGACATCTACCTCATCGACGAAGGCATGCCCGCATCGTCGGATGCCGAGTTCAACCGCAAGGCGGGGAGTCTCTTGAAGGACCGGCTGAAGAACGCGACCGTCATCATCGTCTCGCATTCGCCGCAGACCCTGCAGAAGTTCTGCCGCTCGGCGGCGGTGCTGAAGCATGGCAAGCTCTATCAGTTCGAGACCCTGGAAGAGGCGAAACGGCTTTATGACTTCGAAACCTAAGGCGGTCAGGTACAATATCCGCCGTGTCGAGCGCGCGGCGGCGGCCCCTGCACCCGAGACGGGCGAGGGGCTGTTCGACAACCATGAGGACGGCTTCGGG
>JBIJDO010000039.1:0-12867 GCA_044344105.1 Tabrizicola sp. | reverse complement strand
AGGAACTGGTCTGGGATGGCAAGGGGCGGCTTTCGACCCATGCGCCCTCGACCTACAAGATCCCGGCCAGCTCGGATCGGCCCCGCGTCTTCAACGTCGCCTTGTGGGGCAAGCCGAACCGTGAGGATTCGGTCGGCAAATCCAAGGCCGTCGGCGAGCCGCCGTTCATGCTGGGCATCTCGGCGCTGATGGCTCTGTCCGATGCCGTGGCGGCCTGTGGCGACGGGTCGGTCTACCCTGCGCTCGACGCCCCGGCGACGGCGGAACGGGTGCTGATGGCGGCGCGGAGGGTCGAAGGTGTTTGATCTCGACGCCCTTCGGCACGCCGTTGCCTCCCACGGCCCGGTCGTCCGCGTGGTGATCGCGGCCCATGACGGTTCGTCCCCGCGCGAGGTTGGCGCGTCGATGCTGGTCTGGGCCGATGGTCAATCGGGCACCATCGGCGGCGGCGCGCTGGAGTTCGAGGCCGTTGCGAAGGCGCGGAACTTGTTTGCGGGAAGCCCCCCCACCCCATCCCTCCCCCACGCGGGGGGGAGGGGGCCTGTTGCGCCTGGGTCAGGGCGTCGTGCCTCAGGATCAGCGCCTCCCTCCCCCCCGGTGGGGGAGGGATGGGGTGGGGGGGCTCGCGTCGATCGGGTTGCCCTTGGCCCCACGCTTGGCCAGTGCTGCGGCGGGGCGGTGACGCTGTGGTACGAACGGTTCGACCGCGTGCCCGAGCCCGTCGCAGGCCTTGTCGCGCGGGGACCGGGGGAGATGCCGCTTGCCGTCAGGCGCATCCAGTCAGCGGCGCGCGGGCAGGGCGTCCGTCCCGCGACCGGTCTGCACGGCGCATGGCTGGTGGAACCTGTGGCCCATCCGACGCGGCAGCTCTGGGTCTGGGGCGCGGGGCATGTGGGGCGGGCCCTCGTCTCGGTTCTGGCCCCGCTGCCGGGGCTCGCCATCACCTGGATCGACGTTTCGCCCGAGCGGTTTCCGGCAGACATCCCCGAAGGTGTGACGGTGCTTCCCGCTGCCGAGCCCGCCGTGCTTGCGGATCATGCAGCGGCGGAGGCCGAGCATCTGATCCTGACCTACTCGCATGCCCTCGACCTTGAGCTGTGCCACCGGCTCCTGCTCCGGGGCTTCCGGGAGGCGGGGCTGATCGGGTCGGCCACGAAATGGGCGCGGTTCCGGGCCCGGCTGCAGAGCCTGGGGCATTCACCATCGTCGATCAGCCGCATCCGCTGCCCGATTGGCGATCCGCGACTTGGCAAGCATCCGCAGGCCATCGCCGTCGGTGTGGCCGCAGACCTGCTGAAAACGCCGCAAGTCGCGGCACAGGAGACATGGGCATGACCACCACACGGCCGGAGCTTCTGCGCGTCGAGGGGATCACCAAGGCCTATCCCGGCGTGATCGCGAACGCGGATGTGTCCTTCGCGATCTCGGAAGGGGAGATCCACGCGCTTCTGGGCGAAAACGGCGCGGGCAAGTCGACCATGGTCAAGATGATCTATGGCCTGATCCGTCCCGACAGCGGCACGATGACGCTGCGCGGCGCGGCCTACCAGCCCGCCAAGCCCGCCGAAGCGCGCCGGCTGGGCGTGGCGATGGTCTTCCAGCACTTCAGCCTGTTCGAGGCGCTGAACGTCGCCGAGAACGTGGCGCTGGGGATGGAGAATCCCCCGCCGATGCGCGAACTCGCGGCCCGCATCCGCGCGGTCAGCGAGGAATACGGTCTGCCGCTGGACCCCAGCCGCATGGTCGGCGACCTCTCGGCGGGCGAACGGCAAAGGGTCGAAATCATCCGCTGTCTTCTGCAGGACCCCAAGCTTCTGATCATGGACGAACCGACCTCGGTTCTGACGCCGCAAGAGGTCGAGATTCTGTTCCGGACGCTCCGGCAGTTGTCCAGCGAGGGGACGGCGATCCTCTATATCAGCCACAAGCTGGAAGAGATCCGATCCCTCTGCGACGAGGCCACGATCCTGCGCCGGGGCAAGCTGGTCGCGACCTGCACCCCGCGCGAACGGACCGCACGGGAAATGGCGGAACTGATGGTTGGCGCGTCGCTGAAGACGCCCGAACGCAGGGTCGGCGCGAAGGGCGCGGTGGCGCTCGGGGTCTCGGACCTCTCCGCCGCCTCGCCCATTCCCTTCGGAACCTCGCTGAAGGGTGTGACCTTCACCGTCGCCAGGGGCGAAGTCTTGGGCATCGCGGGCGTAGCCGGTAACGGACAAGATGAGCTTTTGCTCGCATTGTCCGGGGAGTTGAAGGCGACGGCCGACAAGGTCCGGATCGCCGGTCAACCGGTCGGCGACCAGGGCCCGGTCGCGCGCCGGAAAGCCGGCCTCGTCGCCGCGCCCGAGGATCGCTATGGCCACGCGGCCGCGCCCGACATGTCGCTGGTCGAGAACGCCTTCCTGACCGCCGGTGTCCGCAAGGGACTGACGAAGAGCGGTTTTGTCGACTGGGCCGGGACAAGGGCCTTTGCCGAAGAGATCATCAAGGCCTATGACGTCCGCACTCCGGGGCCGGATGTGGCCGCACGGGCGCTGTCGGGTGGGAACCTGCAGAAGTTCCTGATGGGCCGCGAACTGATGCAGGGGGCGAGCGTGATCGTGATCAACCAGCCGACCTGGGGCGTGGACGCCGCTGCCGCCGCGCAGATCCGGCAAAGCATTCTGGACCGGGCGGGCGAGGGTGCTGCGGTCGTGGTGATCAGCCAGGACCTCGATGAACTCCTGGAGGTCTCCGACAGTTTTGCCGTCCTGAACGAAGGGCGGCTGACGAAGCCCAGGCCCACCGAGGGCCTGACGATGGACGAGATCGGCCTGATGATGGGCGGGGCACATGGCATGGAGGCAGCGCATCATGCGGGCTGAGGCGGGACGATTTTTCTGCGAAAGATCCGATCCTTCGCAGAAGGATCGTTCCAGGTGGAACGTGCAATGCTGAGGCTTGAGAAACGCCCGACCCCGAGCCGGTTCTGGCTGTATGCGACGCCGCCCGTCGCGGTGATCCTGACCATGATCGCGGGCGGAATCCTCTTTGCCGCGATGGGCAAGAACCCGTTCGAGGTGATCCGCACCATCTTCTGGGACCCGGTCTTCGGCGAGTTCGCCTTCTACCTGCGCGGACAGCTTCTGGTGAAGGCGGGGCCGCTCATCCTGATCGCCATCGGCCTGGCACTCGGGTTCCGGGCGGGCATCTGGAACATCGGGGCGGAAGGCCAGTACATCATGGGTGCCATCGTCGGCGCCGGGGTGGGCCTTGCCGTCTTCCCGACGGACAGCCGCTGGATCTTTCCGGTCATGGTCGTGGCGGGGGCCTTTGGCGGCTGGGCCTGGGCGATGATCCCGGCGATCCTGAAGACGCGGTTCAACACCAACGAGATCCTGGTTTCCCTCATGCTGGTCTATGTCGCCGAGACGATCCTGGCCAAGGCCTCGACCGGCTTCCTCAAGAACCCCGAAGGCATGGGCTTTCCGGGCAGCCGCAACTTCTCCACCTACCCGGCGGCGCAGAACGGGTTCCTTTATGAGCCGCTGGGGCTGCATTGGGGCGGAGTGGCGGCGCTGGTGACTGCGGTCATGGCCTATATCCTGCTGACCCGGCATCAGGCGGGGTTCCAGATCAGGCTGGCGGGGCAAGCGCCCCGTGCCGCGCGGTTCCACGGTGTCAGCCCGGCGCGGCTGGTGGTTCTGTGCATGGGCATCTCCGGCGCGCTGGCCGGGCTGGCGGGGATGTTCGAGGTGACGGGACCGGCGGGGCAGATCAGCATCGATTTCAACACCGGCTACGGCTTTACCGCGATCATCGTGGCTTTCCTTGGGCGGTTGAACCCGCTTGGGATCGTGCTGGCGGGCTTCCTGATGGCGTTGACTTATGTGGGGGGCGAGATGGCGTCCACCAACCTCGGCCTGCCCGACGCGGCGATCCAGGTGTTCCAGGGGATGCTGTTGTTCTTCCTCCTCGCGGTGGATTTGTTGACGAACTATCGGTTCCGGCTGGCGGTGGGGGCGCACTGAGATGGGAGATCAATCGTAATGGATTGGGGTGGTATAAATCCGGTCATCCTGATCGCCACGCTCATGGCAAGCGCCGTTCCGATCCTGCTGGCGGCCCTGGGCGAGACGGTGGTGGAGCGCGCAGGCGTCCTGAACCTCGGGGTCGAGGGGATGATGATCATCGGCGCTCTGGGCGGCTTCGTCGTGGCGGTGGAAACCGGCAGTCCGGTGATCGGCTTCATCGGCGGCGCGGTGGCAGGGGCGGCGCTGAGCCTGATCTTCGCGCTGCTGACGCAGGTGTTCCTGGCGAACCAGGTGGCGACGGGGCTGGCGCTGACGCTCTTTGGGCTCGGGGTCTCCAGCCTTGGCGGGCAGGGCTACAACGGGATCAAACCCCCGCCGACGCAGCAGCTTTTGCCGGATGCGCTGGCGGACCTGCCGGTGATCGGGCCTATCCTCTTCGGCCATGACTGGGTGGTCTATTTCTCGATCCTGATGACGGCGGTCCTGTGGTGGGTGCTGAAATCCACCCGCGTCGGGCTGATCATCCGCGCCGTCGGCGAAAGCCACGAGGCGGCGCATGCGCTCGGCTACAAGGTCAACCGCATCCGCCTCATGTGCATCGCGTTCGGCGGGGCGATGGCGGGGATGGGCGGGGCCTATGTCTCCCTCGCCCGCGTGCCGCAATGGGTGGACGGGATCACCGCCGGCGCGGGCTGGATCGCGCTGGCCATCGTGGTCTTCGCCTCGTGGAAACCCTGGCGCGTGCTGATCGGTGCCTACCTTTTCGGCGGCATCACCGTGTTGCAGCTGAACCTGCAGGTCGCAGGGTCCGCCATCCCGGTCGAGTACTTGTCCATGGCCCCCTATCTGATAACCATCCTCGTGCTGGTCATCATCTCGGCGGGGCGGAAGTCGAATGGCGCCCCTGCGGCGCTGGGACAGAACTTTCACGCCTCACGCTGAGGCATATAACTGCGGGCGGCATGCGCCCGCCACCAAGGGGAGTACCAAGATGAAACGCAGAACACTGCTCGCAAGCGCCGCGATGGGGCTGATGCTGGCTTCAGGGGCCTTCGCGCAAGGGATGGACAAGGTGAAGGCCTGCTTCGTCTATGTCGGCCCGATCGGCGACGGCGGCTGGACCTACCAGCACCATCAGGGTGCGATGGACGTGCAGAAGGCCTTCGGCGACAAAGTCGAGATCCAGTATCAGGAAAGCGTGCCGGAAGGGGCCGATGCCGAGCGGGTCCTGACCCAGATGGCGCTGGGCGGCTGCAACATCATCTTCACCACCTCCTTCGGCTACATGGACCCGACCAATGCCGTGGCGGCCAAGTTCCCGGACGTGAAGTTCGAACATGCCACCGGCTTCAAGCGCGACTATCCCAACGTCTCGACCTACAACGCCCGCTTCTACGAAGGCCGCGCGGTGCAGGGCCTGATCGCCGGGCGGATGACCAAATCGAACAAGATCGGCTACATCGCGTCCTTCCCGATCCCGGAAGTGATCATGGGGATCAACAGCTACTATCTTAACGCCAAGAAGGTGAACCCGAACGTCGAGCTGTCGGTGGTCTGGGCCTTCACCTGGTTCGACCCCGCCAAGGAAGCGGATTCGGCCAAGGCGCTGATCGACCAGGGCGTGGACGTGATCGCGTCGCACACCGACTCGACCGCTCCGCTGGCCGAAGCCGCCAAGACCAACGGCGCGGTGATCGGCTTTGGTCAGGCAAGCGACATGGCGGAATACAAGGACGGACCGCGCGTGACCTCGATCATCGACAACTGGGGGCCGTACTACGTCAAGCGCGTCGGAGCCCTCCTGGACGGAACCTATGAACAAGCCGATGCCTGGGAGGGGATCGCTGGCGGCGAGGTGCTGATCGGCGAGATCACCGACAAGGTTCCGGCAGAGGTGAAAGCCGAGGCCGAGGCGCTGCGCGACGGTATCGCGGCCGGGACGGTGCATCCCTTCACCGGGCCGATCAACAAGCAGGACGGCTCCCCCTGGCTGGCCGAGGGCGCAACCGCGCCGGACGGCGACCTGCTGGGGATGAACTTCTACGTCGAGGGGATTGTCGGCGACATCCCGCAGTGATCCGGGCGGGGGTTCCGGCCCCCTGCGACTTCGCGTATCTGGAACAAAAGGAAGGGGCATGGGATTTCCCGTGCCCCTTCTCCTTCGCAGGAGGGCGACATGGACGCGGATTTTCTCATCATCGGCGGCGGGATCGCCGGGGTATCGGCGGCGGCTCGGTTGTCTGAACTTGGCTCGGTCATCCTGCTCGAGGCCGAAGAGGCGCTGGCGCACCATGCCTCGGGCCGTTCCGCCGCCATGTTCGAGCCGCGCTATGGCGCGCCTCCTGTCGTCGCGCTTTCTCTGGCATCCGAGGCGTACTTCCGGTCGATGCCGGGGGTGCTGTCCCCGCGAGGACTGCTGATGGTGGGCAAAGCCGACTCGGGCGGGAAGTTCGAGCATGATCTGGCCGACATGGTCGCTGACCGGATCAGCATTGATGAGGCGTTGAACTTCGTGCCGGTCCTGAACCGGGACACGGTTGCGATGGCCGGATACGCTGCCCACGCCGAAGACGTCGACACCGATCTTCTGATCCAGGGCTTCGCGCGGGACGCGAAGGGTCGCGGGGCGCGCGTGCTCACGAAGGCGAAGGTGAGCGCGATTGCAAAGGACGGCGCTGGATGGCGCGTGACTTCATCGGCGGGAGAGTTCACCGCCCGGATCATTCTCAACGCCGCAGGTGCCTGGGTGGATCAGGTGGCCATGATGGCCGGGGTCAGGCCGCTTGGTTTCACGCCCCTTCGCCGGTCGATGGCCCGCATTCCAGCTCCTGGCGGCCATGACGTGAGCAAATGGCCGATGATCTTCGGGCCGGGTGAGGACTGGTATGCCAAGCCCGACGCGGGCGCGCTGATCGTCAGCCCCGCCGAAGAAGACCTGATGGAGCCGCATGACGCCTGGGCCGATGACATGGTCCTGGCCGAAGGACTGGCGCGGTACGAGGAAATGGTCACCGAACCGGTGACACGGCTTCTGGCCAGCTGGGCGGGACTGCGCACCTTTGCGCCCGACCGGGTGCTGGTGATCGGGCCGGACCCGCATGAGCCGTCGTTCTTCTGGCTCGCGGGTCAGGGCGGCTACGGTTTTCAGACCTGCCCTGCGGCCAGCCGTCTGGCGGCGGACCTGATCGGCGGGCGCAGCCCGGAAGTTGATGCGGGCCTTGTGGCTGCGCTGGCCCCTTCGCGTTTCGGCTGACGCTTTCCGCCGATGGCCCGGAAAGTCGCGTGACAGCCGCGCCGTCACTTGGCAGGCTTCAGCCATGATCCGCATGCTTTCCCTCGTCGCGCTTGTCGTCCTTGCAGCCTGTGGCAGCCGCTCGGCGCGCGAACCGGCTCCTTCGGTGGCGCCGGATACCGCCAGCGTCACCGCACCCAACTTCGGCGACACCGACCCGACCGACTGGCCGGGCCGGTCCCCCGACCAGTATCCCGTACACGGGATCGACCTGTCGCGGTTCCAGACCAGCGTCGACTGGGCCACCGCCCGGGCGAACGGGGTGAACTTCGCCTTCATCAAGGCGACCGAGGGCGGCGACCAGGTTGATCCGATGTTCGCGGACCACTGGCGTGGCGCGGGCTCGGCAGGGGTGCGGCGCGGGGCGTATCACTTCTTCTACCATTGCCGCCCGGCCGCCGAACAGGCGCGCTGGTTCATCCGCAACGTGCCCCGGACGCCCGGTGCCCTGCCGCCGGTTCTGGATCTGGAATGGACGCCGACCAGCCCGACCTGCACGATCCGCCGGGACGGGGCGACGATCCGCAAGGAGGCGGGCATTTTCCTCGACATCCTCGAACGCCACTACGGCCAGCGCCCGATCATCTACACCACGGTCGATTTCTTCACCGACACCGAGCTTTGGCGGCTGGACGGCGTCGAATTCTGGCTGCGCGCGGTGGCCGATCATCCGGACGGCATCTATGGCGGCAGGGCCTGGAGCTTCTGGCAGTACACCTCCACCGGCAGGATTCCTGGCATCAGCGGTCCGGTCGACATCAACGCCTTTGCCGGGTCGCGCGCCGCCTGGGACGGCTGGCTCGCCAGAAGGGTGCAATAGAACCCTTTGTATCTCCTGCAGATTGTGTGGCGAAATTTGACACGGTCTGTCGCCAAATCAGCACAAACGGAACGCAGCAATTGACCTAGTATGCCTTACTGCTGCCGCGCTTGACTTTGAAAACAAGGGCAATACCACAAGGACGCCCGTCATGAAGAAGACCATCAAGATATTGAAGAAGATCGGCCTTGCCCGGACCCGCAAGGATGAAGATCTGACCTCGTTCGAAAAGCGTCTGAAGAAGGTCACCCGCACCCGCATTGTCAATCACGCGGGCCTTGGTGGCCCGGTGTTCAAAAGCCGATCTGCAGAGCCGGAAGTCTAAGCCCGCCGATCAGGTCGCGCAGTTCCTGCCGGGCAGCGATGTTCGACAGGTTCAGCTGATCGACGCCCGTATCCTTGAGGTCCAGAAGCGTCAGACCGCGCGGGAACAGTTCGCGGAAGATGACCCGCTCGGAAAACCCGTTCAGCACGCGAAAACCGATGCGGCGGGACAACTCCTCCAGCGCCGCGCCGACCTTCTTCTTGTTGTGCATGGCCTGCACGCCCAGCCGGTTCCGGACCACGATCCAGTCGATCGGCGCAAGCTTCGCTTCGGCCCGCAACTGCCGCGCGCCCCAGACCATTTCCGAATAGATCGACGGCCCCCTGATCCGGCCTGACACCGGGTCGACCCGGGCCAGCAGGTCGAAGTCCACGAAACTGTCGTTAAGGGGCGTGATCAGCGTATCGGCCAGCGTATGCGCGAACTGGCTCAGCCTGGTGTGGCTGCCCGGACAGTCGATGACGATGTAGTCCATCTCGCTGTCCATCACCTCGATGGCGCGGGTCAGGCGCTGGTCCTGCTGGTTTTCGCCCGCAGCGGCGTGGCTTGCATCGGCCTCGGGCAGGTCGCGGTAGTCCGGTGTCGGCAGGGACAGCCCGGCCTCTGCCATGAAGGCGCGGCGGTTCTCGATGTAGCGGCCGAAGGACTTCTGCCGCAGGTCCAGATCCAGCGCCCCGACCCTCGCGCCCAGCCGTGCCAGCGCGGTCGCCACATGCATGCAGGTGGTGGACTTGCCCGAGCCGCCCTTCTCGTTCCCGACGACGATGATCCGCGCCATGGTTGCCCCTTCTTCCTGTCCCGGCGCTGTCATATGCGAAAAGCTCTGCGGGACGGAAGCCGGGAAGCGCGGCGATGCGGGGGGCGTCCCCATGCGCCATGGGCGTCAGGAAAACACCCCCTCGCAGTACCAGCGGTCGGTCACCGCACCGCCCTGGCCGTAGAACAGCCACAGCCGGTCGCCGCCTTCCGTCTCGATCCGCCAGTAGTCGCGGGTGCCGCCGCGCCAGTCGGGGTCCTCGAACCACCATTCCGGCTGCAGCCGCTCCGGCCCCGCCGCCATCCGCACCGCGAACACGCGCCGCCGCCAGCGAAACCGCGCGGGCAGGTCCGGCACCTCCGGGGCATCCACCGGCTCGGGGCGGAACATGACCAGCGGTCGGGGGGCCAGGGGCGCGGGCCAGGGGCCGTCATGCGGCTGGCTCCAGGCGGCCATCAGGACCCTGGCGGCCTTGGCGGGCACATGGCTGTCGGCAGGATGGAGCCGCAGGACCGCCTCGGTCCCAAGCCTTGCCCCCAGGCAGCCGATCAGATCCTCCAGCGCCTGCGCCGACCCCGCCGGGGTCTGTCCCGCCATCGCCTGCCCCGCCATTGCCTGCCCCGCCATTGCCTGCGCAGTCACCTCGATCTGCCCGCGATGCTGCAGCGCGCTGACCGCTTCGGTCGCCAGCGCCTCCAGCCGCAGACAGTCGATCCCGAAGCCCGCGTCGATCTGGTCCAGCTTCAGGTGCAGCAGCGGGCGGATGCGATCCGGGCTGTCCGCCGCCCGCGCCAGGCCGACCTCGACCGAAGCGACCCCGCCATCGGCCCGGAAGCCCTGGAACAACACCCGCCGCACCCCCCGCCCCTTCGCGCGCAGCTTTTCGCAGAACGGCAGCAGCAACCGGTCCAGCGCCGCCTCGACATCGGACCGCAGGCCGATGGGGTCGGGCAGGGTCAGCCGCACGGCGAAATGCATCGGCGGGCGGGCGGGGCTGACCGGCTCGGGTTCCAGCCCCAGCGCCTGATCCAGCCGCCGCAGCGTATCGGCCCCGAAGCGGCGGGCCAGGGTCGCGCGGGGCAGACCCGTGATGTCCCCGATCCGGCGCAGGCCAAGGCGCGCCAGCCGGTCGACCACATCCGGCGGCAACCGCAGCGCGGGCAGGGGCAGATCGGCCAGCGCCTCGTAAAGCCGCCCCGGCAGTGCGATCACCGCCGCCTCGGCCCCCCGCCCCGCAACCGCACGGGGCAGGTTGCCGCCCCGTTCCCAGCCCCGGCGCTTGGCGGCGCGCGACCGGGTCGCCCGCGCCTCCTGGTCGATCGCATCGCCGGACCGCTGCGGGGCGATGCCATCCCGGGCATAGCGCGCCAGCGCCCAGGCCGCCCCCGGCGTATCGGCAATGCCGGCGCGCACCGTCAGCCCCAGCCCTGCGCAATCCTCGGCCACCCGCGCCAGCACACCCTCTTCCCCGCCATGCAGATGTGCGGCCCCGGTCAGGTCGATCATCAGCCCGGCGGGCGGTTCCTCGGCCACCCAGGGCGAAAAGCGCCCCGCCCAGCGGCGCAGGCCCATCAGGAACTGCGCCTCGCCCGGCGGGTCGGCAGGCACCGTCAGCAGCGCCGGGCAGATCGCGGTCGCATCGCGCAGGGGCTGGCCCAGGGCAAGGCCCGCCGCCTCGGCTTCGGGCGACAGCGACACCAGCACCTGCGCGCCGTTCCGGTCCCCCACCACGGCCAAAGGCACCGGGATCGCATCCCCGCGCCGCCGCGCGACCCGGTCCGCCGCCAGCCGCGGAAACCAAAGCGACAGGATGCGCCGCCCCGCCATTACTGCCCCGTCATGTCCGACTCATGATGTTCACTTTATGTTCCTGTCATGCCACCTGACCGCGACCCTGTCGAGTCCTCCCGCCACCGCAGATGACAAGTGCGTGAGAGCACATATCCCCGGCTACCGCGACCGAATGCCGCGCCTATAGTGTCGGTGTCCAGCCACTCAGGGAGCCAGAAGATGAAACTCGCCAAGGCCATGCTGCTCGGGACGGTTCTCGTTGCGGGGGCAGCGTTCGCGCAGGAAGCGCCGACCGATCCCAACGCCATCGCGCGGTCGGATCTGATGAAGAGCCAGGCGATGAACATCGGCCTCCTGGGCAAGATGGCAAACGGAGACGAGGTCTATGACCTTGGCAAGGCCGAAGCCGCCAAGGCCGCGCTGCTTGAAGCCTCGCTCAAGATCGAGTCCGTCTTCATGGAGCAGGGTGCCGCGGATCCCGCCTCGGTTGCCAAGCCGGAGATCTGGGCAAACTGGGACGATTTCCTGGTCAAGGCCAAGGCGCTGAGCGATGCCACAAGCGCGCTTGACGTCAGCTCGGCGGAAAGCATCGGCGCGGGCATGGGTGCCATCGGCGGTGCCTGCACCGCCTGCCACATGGCATACCGGATCCAGCGGTGACGCACTGATCCTGGCAGGGCAAAGGCCGTCAGCCAGGCGCATCAGACCGGCGGCGTTGCACGGCCCGCCGGGGCTCAGCCGCACCAGACGCGGGAGATCCGGCCCTTGTCGTCCAGATCGACGTTCAGCCGGGACGGGCTGTAATCCTCGGTGATCGCCGTGCCGGGCGGGATGATCCTTGTGCCCATCGGCAGTGTCATCGCCGCGAACACGGCCTTGTCCTGACCGACAAGACCTTGCATGCCGTCTGCCCCGCAGGCCATGGGTTCCGGCTCGGTCGCCGCCACGCAGCCGCCCAAGACCATCGCCAGGACGACCGCTGTCAGCCGACGGACCTCAGCCACAGCTGATCCGCTCGATCACGTCGCGCCGGTCCAGCCAGAAGTTCAGCCGCGCCGCCTGAAAGTCCATCGTCACCGCCATGCCAGGCTGGATCACCCGCACGTCCTGGCCGAACCGCATTCCGTCCAGAACAACACCGGGCTGGCCGACCAGATACTGAAGCTCGCTCGCGCCGCAGGCATCCGGTCCCGGATCGACCGGCGGCACCGGCGCGACACAGGCGGACAGGACAAACGGCACGTACAGAAGATGGGCGAATGCGAGTTTCATCGGTCGTTTCCTGAATTGCTTTCGCGGCCAGTTTGGCACAGCTTCAGGAAAACCATAAGGGAGGGAATACCTGATGCGCACCCGTGCCGCCGTCGCCGTCGCTGCCGGAAAACCGTTGCAGATCATGGAGGTGAACCTCGACGACCCGAAAGAGGGCGAGGTTCTGGTCGAGATCAGGGCCACCGGCATCTGCCACACCGACGAATTCACCCTGTCCGGTGCCGACCCCGAGGGCCTCTTTCCCGCCATCCTCGGCCATGAAGGCGCGGGCGTCGTGGTGAAATGCGGCCCCGGCGTCAAGACGCTGAAACCCGGCGACCACGTGATCCCGCTCTACACGCCCGAATGCCGCGAATGCCCCTCCTGCCTTTCCCGCAAGACCAACCTCTGCACCGCGATCCGCGACACGCAGGGCAAGGGCCTGATGCCCGACGGAACCTCGCGGTTCTCCATGCTCGATGGCACGCCGATCTTCCACTACATGGGCTGCTCGACTTTCGCCAACCACACGGTGCTGCCCGAGATCGCGCTCGCACGCGTCCGCGACGACGCCCCCTTCGACAAGATCTGCTACATCGGCTGCGGCGTGACGACGGG
>JBIJDO010000334.1:0-3742 GCA_044344105.1 Tabrizicola sp. | reverse complement strand
GCTGCCGACGGCCCCCGGCTTATCGTCAGCGCGACGAATGTCCGCACGGGACGCATCAAGGTGTTCGAAGGGCAGGAGATCGGGCCCGAAGCTCTTCTTGCCTCGGCCTGCCTTCCCACGGTGTTCCAGACGGTGGAAATCGGCGGGGAGGCCTATTGGGACGGCGGCTATTCCGGCAACCCGGCGCTGTTCCCGCTCTATGAACCCGACCTGCCGGACGACATCCTTGTCGTCTCGATCAACCCGATGCGGACGGAGGACATCCCGGACACGCCCCTGGAAATCCAGAACCGGATCAACGAGATCAGCTTCAACGCAAGCCTGCTGGGAGAGTTGCGTGCGATCAACTTTGTCCGCCGCCTGATCGTCGAAGGGCGGATGGAGGCGGGAAAGATGAAGGCAGTGAAGGTCCACATGATTTCGGACGACGGGCTGATGAATGAACTCTCCGCCGATTCGAAGCTGTCGCCGACGCCTTACCTCTTGGACCGGCTAAAGACGGCTGGTCGGGCGGCGGCGGAACGCTTCCTGACCGAGGACGGGCACAAGATCGGGCAGGAGGGCAGCGTCGCCCTGCACGCTCTTCTGGGCTAGACCAGCGGCTCTTTCGGCACCGGATAGACCAGCCCGCCCGACACGATCAGCTTGGCCGCGTCATCCACGCCCATGTCCATCACGACCAGATCCTTCGTCGGGACGAACAGGAGCATGCCGCTGGTGAAGGGCGTGAGGCCCACGAAGACGGCGGACATGTCGGGACCGAGCGCGGCCAGTCTTTCGGCCAGTTCACCCTTGGGCCGCGTCGACATGAAGCCAAGCGCATAGGCGCCGGAGCGGGGAAACTCGACCAGAACCACCTTGTCGAAGCTTTGTTCCTTCTTGTTGAAGAAGGTCTCCGCCACCTGTTTGAGCGCGCTGTAGACCGACCGGACCACCGGCATCCGCTCGACCAGGTTCTCGCCGGACCGGATGACCGAGCGTCCGATGAGGCCCTTGGCCAGCCAGCCGACGATGATCGTCACGATCAGGAAGACCAGGACACCGACGCCGCGCACCGGAAACTCGTATTCGGGTCCGAACCAGCGCCCGATCAGCACGTCCGGCTGATACGAGGCCGGGATCAAGGGCAGGATCCAGCCGTCGATCCAGCCGATCACCGACCAGACGAAATAGATGGTCAGCCCGATGGGCAGGACGACAACCAGACCCGTCAGGAAACTTGCGCGCAGCCCGGCGAGAAAGCCGCGACGGTGTGGCGATTGCGGATCGGTCACGAGTGGTTGTCCCCTTCGCCGTCTATCTATGGGCGCGGGTGCGGCCTGTGCAATGGCGGTTGCAGCAAAACACGGGAAATTCAGGCCATGGGGCCAAGTTCGCGGGCAATCGCCGCCGCAAGTCGGGCATTGTTCAGCACCAGCGCGATGTTCGCCGTCAGCGACCGGCCATCGGTCAACTCGAAGATGCGCTGCAGCAGGAAAGGCGTGACCGACTTGGCGGCAATGCCCTTCGCCATGGCTTCCGCCAGGGCCGCTTCGATATGCGGGCCGATCACCTCGCGGGAAAGTTCCGCCGCGACCGGGATCGGATTGGCGACTAGCTGCCCGCCGGGCAGGCCGAGGCGCGCGCGCATCCGGTGGGCGGCGGCGATCCCGGCGGCGCTGTCCATCCGGAGCGGTGCCCTCAGCCCGGAGGACCGCGACCAGAAGGCCGGAAACTCGTCCTGACCATAGGCGATGACCGGCACGCCCAGCGTTTCCAGATACTCCAGCGTCTTCGGCAGATCGAGGATCGCCTTGGCCCCTGCCGCGACCACGGTGACCGGCGTCCCGGCCAGTTCGGGAAGGTCGGCCGAGATGTCGAAACTGGTCTCGGCCCCGCGATGCACGCCGCCGATGCCGCCGGTCGCGAAGACCTCGATCCCGGCCAGATGCGCGCAGATCATCGTGGCGGCGACCGTCGTGGCCCCGGTGCCCCCGGTGGCAAGGCAGGCGGCAAGATCGGCGCGCGACAGCTTGGCGACCCCCCTGGCCTGACCCAGTGCCGTCAGCTGCGCGTCCGTCAGTCCGATGTGAATACGCTTGTCCATGACCGCGATGGTGGCCGGGGTCGCTCCATGGGTGCGAACCTCGGCCTCGACCCGGCGCGCCGTTTCCACATTCTGCGGAAATGGCATGCCATGGGTGATGATCGTGCTTTCCAGCGCGACAATCGCGGTGCCTTTTGCCTTGGCATCGGCCACTTCGGGCGACAGGATCAAGGGCAGGGTCATGCGCCGATCTCTCCGGAAACATAGGTTGCAGCCGCGCGCAGCGCCTCGTCCAGCGCCTCTTGCCGGGTGAGGCCGCGCCGTTCGGCCACCAGATGCGCGGCCATGAACGTGTCGCCCGCACCGGTGACGCGGGTCACCAGAACCTGCGGCGGCGCGCCTTCGATCACGCCCGCGCCACGCCGCCCTTCGGCGGCGGGCTTGCCGCCATCGGTGACAAGCACCCGGCCCGCGCCGCGGGCTAGCAAGGCGTCAGCCGCTTCGGCCGCGCTGCTATGGTCGGTCCGCGCCAGGATATTGGCTTCTTCGAGGTTCACATAGAGCGTCGCAGAGGCCAGGGTCAAAAGCGGCAGAAGCCGCCCCGCCTTGCCGGGCGAGGCCGGCGCCACCCGCAGATCGGCGCGGGCAAAGAGCGGCGAGACGGCGATCTCGGCCAGCAGGCCCTCGGTCAGATTGCCGTCCAGCGCGATGGGGCCGGTCCAGGGGGCCTCCTCGGTCCCAAGGCGGCCGTCGGCCATGGCGCGCAGGATCTTGTCGCCCGCCGCTTCCAGCGAATGCGCGTCGGCAATCGCGGCGATGAGGCCATTCGCACCCTCGATGGCCATGTAGCGGTCGGTCGGCAGGTCGTCCGAGCGGTAGACATGGGCGGTTTCCAGTCCCATCCGGGCGCAGGCGGCGATCAGCTCGTCCCCCTCGGCATCGCGCCCGATGGCGGTCAGAAGCGCAGGCGTCATCCCGAAGCGGCGGAGCGTCATCGCGATGTTCATCGCCACGCCGCCTGGCAACCGGGTGATCCGTCCCGGCACGTCGGACCCAAGCCGCATCGCGGCGGGCGAGCGGCCGATGATGTCCCACAGGACCGAGCCGATGCAGAGGATGTCGGGCGTCATGGCCGCCTGTCTGGCCGAACTGTCGGCACCTTGCAAGTCAGCGCTTGGCGAACTTCCCGCCATAGCCGCCCTTGCGACCATCGGGGAAGGACCCTTCGGCCAGATAGCGTTCGTGGCAGCGGGCAAGGGCCACCCGGTCAAGGGTGACGCCCAGTCCCGGACCCTTTGGCAGATCGACAAGGCCCCCCTCGTGCCGGTGCGGTCCGCCTTCGATCACGTCGTCGGCGTACCAGTGGAACAGGGTCTGGCTGGGGTCGCGCACGTGGTCGAGGGCGGCCGTCAGGTGCAGATAGGCAGCAGAGGCGATGCCGGTCTCACCCGAATGAAAGCGGAAGCCCACGCCCAGATGCTCGCAGGATCGGATGAAGGCCACGGTGCGCGCGATGCCGCCATGTTCGTTGATGTTGGTCACGATGGCTTCGGGACAGCCAAGCGCGTGCGCCTTGGGCAAGTCGATGGCATGGGCCGAAAAGGGGATGTCCGAGAACCGGCGAAGTGCCGCCATTTCCTCATAGGTCTCAACAGGTTCCTCGAACCAGCTGATGTTGTGGGGCGCAACCCTGCGCAGCGCATCCCGCGCCGTCGG
>JBIJDO010000061.1:0-10546 GCA_044344105.1 Tabrizicola sp. | reverse complement strand
GTCTGCCTTTGGGTGCTGGCGGTGGTCACGACCGGGGTCTGGATATGGGCGCTGGCCATGTTCGCGCTGGGGGCGTTTCCGGCGCTGGAACCTGCCGTCTACTTCGCGCTGGTCGCCTTCACGACGCTTGGCCTTGGCGATGTCGTCGCGCCGCAGGAATGGCGCATCCTGTCGGTGATGGCGGCGGTGAACGGGTTCCTCAGCTTCGGCCTTCTGACGGCCCTATTGGTCGAGGCCCTGCGGCAAGTGCGGCTGGCGCAGCTTGAGACTCGCCACAAAAGCTGAGCAGATCAGGGCGTCTAAAATATCTCGCGAAAAGCTTTTTGACCTCCCGACATCTTACCCCTTCAGCTCGTCGGTGATCCGCACCGGCCCGACCGCGCCCTTCAGCTTGGCCCGGTAGATCACCACGCCTTCGGCGACGCGCATGACATAGGTGCGGGTCTCGGTGAAGTGGATCGTCTCGACCCAGTCGATCACGTCGACTTCCGGGCGCCTCGGATCGCCGAATTCGGTGATCCAGCGGCGGGGACGGCCCGGTCCGGCATTGTAGCCGGATGCCATCAGCGCGATGGAGGGGCCGAATTCCTCGGCCATCTCGGACAGATAGGCCGCGCCCATGGTGACGTTGTAGGCCGGGTCCGAGATGAGCTTCGAGGCATCGAAGGGTTTGCCCAGCTTTTCAGCCATCAGTTTGGCGGTGCCGGGAAGGACCTGCATCAACCCGCGCGCATCGGCCGGAGACCGCGCCGCCGGGTCGAACTCGCTTTCCCGGCGGGAGATCGACAGCGCCAGCGCCCGGCTGACTGAAAGGCCGTCCGGCACGAAGTCGGGGGTGGGGTAGTAGGCATGCGGCAGGATCAGTCCGCGTTCGGCGGCCGCCTTGGCGATCACGACGGCGAGGTGCGGCTCGCCCCAGTCCAGCGCCATGTCGGCCAGCTGGGCAAGGCCGGTCTCGTCCTGGCTTTCGCCGAGTTGCAGGAGAAACCGCTTTGCCAGCGTGCGGTCGCCGGACTTCAGCAGCAGTTCGACCGCTGCAAGGACCGAAGACTGCATGAACCCGGCCCCGCGCCAGTCGGGAGCGACGGGCCTGGACAGCAGGCCAGCATCAAGGGACAGGCCCAGCCGCTCGGCGGCGAGAAGGCCGTAGAAGGCGGTCTGATGCGCGGCGGCGGCCTTGAAGCTGGCGCTGCCGTCCTGTCCTGCCGCCTCTTGCGCCCGTCCGATCCAGTATTGCGCCCGCGCGATGCTGATCGGGGTCGAAACGCCCGCAAGCAGGTTCTGGAAATGCCTGAGCGCTGTCGCCGGATCGTTCAGGCGGCGCAGCGCGATGAAACCGGAGAGGAACTCCAGGTCGGCATAGGCCGTGGTACCGCCGCCCGTCGGCATGTGATGGTTCGCAGCCACCCGGTAGGCCTCGGACGCCTTGCCGTTGCGCAGGAGATACCGCGCAAGCACCGCGCGGCGTTCGGCCCAGGCTTCGGGGCGGCCGAGGCTTTCGGCAGAGGCGGAGCGTTCGAGGATCAGCTCCTGCGCTTCGTCGTAGAGGTCCTTCTTCATCCGCCAGATGAACCGGTCGAAGGCAAGGCCGGGATCCGCCGCGCGCGTCTTCGGCACGGCCTCGATCAGGCCGGTGACGCCCTTGCCTTCGGTCTGCAGGGCCAGCCGCGCCCGGGCGAGCGCACGAAGGTCCTCCGGCACGCGGGGCAGCATCCGTTCGGCTTCCCTGGTCCGGCCTTCCCAGAGAAGGTTGTCGAGCCGCAGTTCGTGGACGAAACCGACCGCCTCGGGCAGAAGGTCGATGAGCGCCTTTTCCTCGTCCGCCGAGAAGGGCAGTTCGGCCCAGGCGCGCATCGCTTCGGTTTCCGCTTCGGCAGCGCGGCCGCTGGCCAGCAGTGCCCGCACGTAGGCCAGTGCTCCGGTGCCGGTTTCGGGTTCGCCCGCCTTGAACCAGGCGATGACGCGGGCCGGATCGTCGGACCGCGCGACCGCGGTTTCACCTTTCTCGCGCAGAAGCGGCAGGCCGGGCCAATCGGGGCGCCGCGCGAGGAAGTCCTCGTACTCGCCCAGCCGCCCTTCGCCCGCCCTGAGGCGCTGCCATTCGATGATGTCGCGCCCGACGCCGGAGGGGGCGACGGCGAGCGCGCTGTCCCAATCCTTGGCCGAAGCAAGCTCCAGCGCGGAGCGCATCGCCTGGTCGGTATCTGCTGCCACCGGGTTCGCGTGGACGGCCAGAGCCAGCACCAGCGCCCGGATCATTGTTGTCCTGCCTGTCATGTCTGCGAATCTGCCTGACCCGCGCCGCGTCCACAACCCACACTTCCGTCAGTGGGCGGAGACTTGGCTTTGCAAGGGCCAGCCGCTAAGAGGAACGCGCTTACGGGCAATCCCGCCCACGACAGGAGAAGCGTCATGATCAGAGGGTCCCTTCCTGCCCTGGTGACGCCGTTCAAGAACGGCGAGCTGGATCTGGTGACGCTGAAGAAACTGGTGGACTGGCATGTCGCCGAAGGCAGCCACGGCATCGTGCCGGTCGGGACCACGGGCGAAAGCCCGACGCTGAGCCATGCCGAGCACCAGCGGGTGATCGAAGAGGTGGTGACCATCGCCGCAGGCCGGGTGCCGGTGGTCGCGGGGGCCGGGTCGAACAACACGGTCGAAGGCATCAGCCTGATGCGCCATGCCGAGAAGGTGGGGGCGACCGCAGCGCTGGTCGTCACACCCTACTACAACAAGCCGACCCAAGCCGGCCTGATCGCGCACTACACCGCGCTGCACGACTGTTGCCAGCTGCCGATCATCATCTACAACATCCCGGGCCGGTCGGTCGTGGACATGACGCCGGACACCATGGGCCAGCTTGCGAAACTGCCCCGGATCATCGGGGTCAAGGACGCGACCGGCAAGATCGAGAGGGTGAGCCTGCAACGCGCCTCCTGCGGGGCGGAGTTCATCCAGCTTTCCGGCGAGGATGCGACCGCGCTTGGCTTCAACGCGCATGGCGGGGTCGGCTGCATCAGCGTGACCGCAAACGTCGCCCCGCGCCTGTGTGCGGAGTTCCAGGAGGCGACCCTGCGCGGCGACTACGCCAAGGCGCTGGACTACCAGGACCGGTTGATGCCCTTGCATGAGGCGATCTTCATCGAGCCGGGTCTGGTGGGCGCGAAGTACGGCCTGTCGCTTCTGGGACTTTGCAGCGAAGAGGTCCGCCTGCCGCTGGTCGGCCTGACCGACGGGACGAAGGCGAAGATCAAGGCCGCGATGAAGCACGCCGGGCTGATTTGAGGTCAGCGCTCGCCTGCGGCAGTGGTGGGCGGGGTAAACTTGACACATGTGTCGATTCCTGCTGTCGATGCGGCAGAGGGAGGCCCCCATGTGCAGCTCGAAAACCATCCACGTCGTCTCTGCCCATGCCGAGGGCGAGGTCGGCGATGTCATCGTCGGTGGCGTCGTGCCCCCTCCTGGTGCCACCCTTTGGGAGATGCGCGAGGCGCTTTGGTGCGACCAGACCCTGCGCAACTTCGTCCTGAACGAACCCCGCGGCGGCGTCTTCCGGCACGTGAACCTGCTGGTGCCGCCCAAGGACCCGCGCGCGCAGATGGGCTTCATCATCATGGACCCCGAGGACAACCCGCCGATGTCTTGTGCAAACGCGATCTGCGTCGCGACCGCGCTTTCAGACAGTGGTATATTGCCGATGACCGAGCCGGTGATGGACCTTGTGCTAGCGGCCGATCCCTGGCCCGAAGGCTACCGTTTGTCCGACACCTGGGGTGCCCGGTGACGCTGACCGAAAACCAGCGCGGCGCCGTGTTCATGACGGCCTCGATGGCGGGGTTCGCGGTCGAGGATGTCTTCGTGAAGGCCGCAGTCGAGACGCTGCCGCTGGGCCAGGTCCTTCTCACGATTGGCCTGGCGGGCGTGCTGATCTTTGTCACGATGGCCGCGCGGCAGGGCGAGGCGCTGCTGCCGCCCGCGTTTCTGTCGCGCGCGATGCTGATCCGCTGCGGGTTCGAGGTCACCGGACGGCTGTTCTATGGCCTTGCCATCACCTTGACCGCGCTTTCGACCACCTCGGCGATCCTGCAGGCCACGCCGCTGGTGGTTGTCGCCGGGGCGGCGGTCGTCTTTGGCGAAAGGGTCGGCAAGGAGCGCTGGATCGCCGTCCTGACCGGCTTTGCCGGCGTCCTGATCATCCTGCGCCCCGGTTCGGATTTTTCCGTGCTCTCGCTCCTCGCCGTCGTGGGCCTTCTGGGCTTTGCCGGGCGCGATCTGGCCACCCGTGCAGCACCGAAGGGACTGTCGAACCGCCAGCTTGGCGCACTTGGCTTTGCCATGCTGGCCTGTGCCGGGGCGATCCTTCTGGTCGTGACCGGAGGTGCCAGGGTCCCGACCGGCCTTGGTCTGGCGCAACTTTCAGGGGGGACGGTGTTCGGCGTGATGGGCTACCACGCCCTCACCTATGCCATGCGGACGGGAGAGGTTTCTGCGGTCACGCCCTTTCGCTACACCCGGCTGGTCTTTGCGATGATCCTGGCCATGCTATTGTTCGGCGAAAGGCCTGACCTTGCCACCTGGATCGGGGCGGCACTGGTCGTGGGGTCCGGTCTCTTTGCCCTGACCCGCAGCCGGTAGGCGCAACGATCCGGCAGGCCGCGCAAGGCCTTCAGCGAAAAAGCCACAGCTTCGCCCAAGCGGCTAAACGCGAAGGGTTTTTCTGGACCTGACCTGCGCGACTGGTTATCGTTCGGCAAAACGGGGCGTTACGACCCCGGGCGTGAGGCAGCAATGGCGTTTCCTGAGCGGTTTTCGAACCTGCCGGATTATGCGTTTCCGCGTCTGCGGAAGCTTCTGGACGCGCACGCCCCAGGCGGCGAACCGATCGCCATGACCATTGGCGAGCCGCGCCACGCGATGCCCGATTTCGTCGGGCCTATCCTGGCCGCCAACCTGTCTGGCTTTGGCGTCTACCCGCCGAACGATGGCACGCCGGAGTTGCTCACCGCGATCTCGGACTGGATCGCCCGGCGCTACGGCGTGGCCATCCCGGAAGACTGCCTGATGGTCCTGAACGGCACCCGCGAGGGGCTGTTCAACGCCTGTATCGCGCTTTGCCCCGAGACGAAGAACGGCAAGCGCCCCGTGGTGCTGATGCCGAACCCGTTCTACCAGGTCTATGCCGTCGCGGCGCTGAGCGTCGGGGCCGAACCGGTCTATGTGCCGGCGACCGCTGCGACAGGGTTCCTGCCGGACTATGGCAGCCTGCCCAGGGACGTGCTGGACCGGGTGGCGCTGGCCTATATCTGCTCGCCCGCGAACCCGCAGGGGGCGGTGGCGTCGAAGGAGTATCTGGCGGACCTCCTCGCGCTGGCCGAGAAGCACGATTTCAGGGTGCTGGCCGACGAGTGCTATTCCGAGATCTGGCGCAGCGCTCCGCCTCCGGGCCTTCTCCAGGTCGCAGCTTGGGAACGCGCCGATCAGGAGCGGGTCGTCGTTTTCCACTCGCTGTCCAAGCGGTCGAACCTGCCGGGTCTGCGGTCGGGCTTTGTCGCCTCGGGGCCGGAATGCATGGCCCGAATCCGCAAGCTCCGGTCCTTCGCGGGCGCGCCGTTGCCCCTGCCGCTGCAGCGCGTGGCCGAGGCCTGCTGGCAGGATGAGGCGCATGTGGCCGCATCGCGCACGCTGTATCAGGCAAAGTTCACGGCGGCGGACGGGCTGTTCTCGGGCCTGCAGGGCTACCGTTCACCCGAGGGCGGGTTCTTCCTGTGGCTGCCGGTGGACGATGGCGAACAGGCGGCGCTGAAGCTTTGGCGAAAGACGGGGGTGCGGGTTCTGCCCGGCGCTTATCTGTCGCGCGATGTCGGGGGCGACAACCCCGGCAAGGGATACATCCGGGTGGCGCTTGTCGCCCCCCAAGAAGAAACCTACCGCGGGCTGACAAGCTTGCGCGACTGTATCTATGGGTGAGGGACGAATGGCGTCATATCAGGCAAGGCAGCGCGATCCGCTTCTGGATCGGGGCACGCAAGCGATGCTGGAACGCCGGGGGCGCGAGCTTCTGGGTCTGGTTCTCTTGCTCGTGGCGCTGGTCTTCATGCTGATCCTGTGGAGCTATTCGCCGGAAGACCCCGGCTGGATGGTCGCAACCGAAGACCCGGCGCAGAACCTCTTCGGGCGTTTCGGGGCGGCGTTGGCCTCCACCCTGATCATCCTGATCGGCAAGGGTGCCTGGACGATCCCGCTGATCTTCGCGGCCTGGGGCATGCGGTTCATGCTGCACCGGGGCGGCGAGCGGGCGGTGGGCCGCGTGGTCTTTGCGGTGATCGCGGTGGCCTTTGCCGCCGTCCACAGCGCGACGCTGGTGCCGGGAGAGGCCTGGACACACACCTTCGGACTGGGCGGGCTTTTCGGCGACACGGTCCTTGGCTCGCTGATCGGGATCTTCCCGGGGACGGCGGGTTTCGGGTTGAAACTGCTGTCGCTTCTTACCTTTGCCGGGTTGATCACGATGATGCTGTTCGTGACCGGGTTCGACATGGCTGAACTGAGGGCGCTCCGGCGGTTCCTGATGCTGGGGTCGGTCATGGGATATTCCGCCTTGCGGCAGGCAGCGGGAAGCGGCGCACGCGGGGCGTTGCAGGGTGCGGCGGCGCTGCAGGATCGTGCAAGGGCACGCTCGGCAGCGCAGTCGGCCCGGCACGACGGCGTCGCGACCTTCGGCCGCGAGGCAGGCGGCTCCCGCCGGGTGATGCCTCCGGTGACCGGATCAAGCCTCGCCCCCGAACCGCTGCGCGCCAGCCCCGCCCGCGCCATGCCCCAGACGCTGCGGACAAAGCCGCGCGCAACGCCTCCCGCTTCCGAACCTGTCCGCGAGAAGACATCGTTCCTTTCCCGGTTGCGCCGGAGTGCAGCCGCCGAGCCTGCGCCGGACCTGATCGAGATCGAGCCGACCTGGGACCCTTCGATGCCGCAGGAGGACCGGATCCGGGCGCGCATTTCCGACGTGATCCGCACCCGCGTGCGCCGGAGCCCGGATTTTCCGGTCGCACCCGTCCCCCTGCCGCCGGTGTCGCGGGTCGAGCCGCCGCTGATGCGAACAGGTTCTGCGCCCAAGGCGGCCGACGGACCTTTGGCACCTCGTATGGCAACCGAGCCCTTCGCCGCCCCGGCAGAGATCTGGGACGCGGCAATGCTGGGCGAAGACGACGATCCGGAGTTCAACCCCTTCCTTCAGGACGCAAGCCTGGATGACGCGGACAGTGACTTTGACGACTTTCCGATGGACGAGATCGAGGACGAACGGCCTCCGGCCCGGACCCTGGGCTTTACGGCGGACCGGCGCGGTGTCGTTCAGCACGCCGTGAAGAAGCCGGCCCCCTCGCGCCAGGCCATGGCCGAAAGCCAGCCGACCCTGCGGTTTGAAGAGGCCGCCTCGGCATACGAACTTCCCCCGCTCAGCCTGTTGTCGGCACCGGTTTCGATCCAGCGCAGCCAGCTGTCGGACGAGGCGCTGGAGGAGAACGCGCGGATGCTGGAATCGGTGCTGGACGACTATGGCGTGAAAGGCGAGATCACCGCCGTCCGCCCCGGCCCGGTTGTCACGATGTACGAACTGGAACCGGCACCGGGCCTGAAGGCCTCCCGCGTGATCGGGCTGGCGGATGACATCGCGCGCAGCATGTCGGCGTTGTCCGCCCGCGTCTCGACCGTCCCCGGTCGGTCGGTGATCGGCATCGAACTGCCGAACGCCCACCGTGAGAAGGTGGTCCTGCGCGAGATCCTGTCGGCCCGCGATTTCGGTGACAGCCAGATGCGGCTGCCCCTGGCGCTTGGCAAGGACATCGGCGGCGAGCCGGTCGTGGCGAACCTGGCCAAGATGCCCCATCTGCTGATCGCGGGGACCACCGGGTCGGGCAAGTCGGTTGCGATCAACACGATGATCCTGTCGCTCGTCTACAAGCTGACGCCCGAGGAATGCCGCCTGATCATGATCGACCCGAAGATGCTGGAACTCAGCGTCTACGACGGCATCCCGCACCTCTTGTCGCCCGTCGTGACCGACCCGAAGAAGGCGGTGGTCGCGCTGAAATGGGTCGTGGGCGAGATGGAGGAGCGCTATCGCCGCATGTCCAAGATGGGTGTGCGCAACATCGAGGGCTACAACGGCCGCGTCCGCGAGGCGCTGTCGAAGAACGAGATGTTCCGGCGGACGATCCAGACCGGGTTCGACGAGGAAACCGGCGATCCGGTGTTCGAGACCGAGGAATTCGCGCCGGTGGCCCTGCCCTACATCGTGGTCATCGTCGACGAGATGGCCGACCTGATGATGGTGGCGGGCAAGGAGATCGAGGCCTGCATCCAGCGCCTGGCGCAGATGGCGCGGGCGTCCGGCATCCACCTGATCATGGCGACGCAGCGGCCTTCGGTGGACGTCATCACCGGCACGATCAAGGCGAACTTCCCGACGCGGATCTCCTTCCAGGTCACGTCGAAGATCGACAGCCGCACCATCCTGGGCGAGCAGGGGGCGGAACAGCTCCTTGGCGCCGGGGACATGCTTTACATGGGCAACGGGGCGAAGATCACCCGGATCCATGGACCCTTCGTGTCGGACGAGGAAGTGGAAGAGATCGTCAACCACCTCAAGTCCTTCGGGCCGCCGGTCTACATGTCGGGCGTCGTCGAGGGGCCGGAGGACGAGGTTGCCTCGGACATCGACATGGTGCTGGGGCTGGGGTCAGGAGAGGCCTCCGACGATGCGCTCTACGATCAGGCCGTGGCGATCGTCGCGCGGGACCGGAAGTGTTCGACCAGCTACATCCAGCGCAAGCTTGGCATCGGCTACAACAAGGCGGCAAGGCTGGTGGAGCAGATGGAGGACGAGGGCGTCGTGACCCGGGCGAACCACGTCGGCAAGCGCGAGATCCTGGTCGAGGAACGCTGAACGCAGCGGCATCTGGTAGAAGCGTATCGGGCGGCGAAGGACATCATCCCCGCCGCCCGTGTTTTTTCATGACGTATAGAGCTCTCAGTTGATGACGTCTTCGGGCTCGACGTCGGCAAGAATTTCTTCGCCGTTGGTCTCCGCGATTGTCGCGTCGATCTCCGGCTGATTGGCGGCCAGCCTTTCGCGAAGAAGACTGAGAAGCGTTCCCAGGTCGCCTTCCTTGTTCCAGGCTTCACCAATTGCTGTCTCGGCATCGGTCACCGCCTGCCGGGCAGCCTCGGCGGCGGCCTCTGCTGCGGCGATTTCCTCGTCGGTCGGCGCAGTTTCAACAAGTGCCAGCCCGTCCTCGGTCGTGCCGCCAACCGCATCGACCAGCGGGTCGATTGCAGCGATCTCTTCCTCGGTCAGCGTGCCGTCTGCCTTGGCCTGCAGGTATTCTTCGACCGAGCCGAAGCCGGCGTCCGATAGGCCCGTATCCAAAGCGTCGAAAGCCCCGGCGACGGCCGCCAGTTCGTCGGCCTCTGCGACCACCCCTGCCGCGCCGGAATCGGCAATGGCCAGACCGGCCAGAAGACCGACGGGTCCGTTCGTGGTCTGACCGTTCCGGATATGAGCCAGGACGGCATTGATGTTGGCGTTCATGGCACCGTTCATCTTGCCAAGCTCGTTCGGGGCCAGATCTCCGTCAGCCACCGGCTTGCCCTTGGCGAGTTCGACCTCAGTCTTGGTGGTTTTCATCTTCTTCGTGGCCTTGATGTCCGATTTGGCAACGGACGTTCCCGATTTTTCGGACTTCGCCGATCTGGACTCGGATTTGCCGTTACCACCGCTGTTGCCGTTGCCATTTCCGCCACCGCCGCCGTTCCCGCCGCCGTTGCCGTTGCCGTTGCCGGCAAATGCCGCACCCCCGTCACTCAGGTCCAACACCGGAAGCGCCGGGCCCAGGGTCAGCAGGGATACCGTCAAAATCGTGGTCAAGGATTTCATCGCCAAGCTGCGCACTCCTCTTCTCGCTCTGGTTGGTCGGATGTCGCAAGTCCAAGGGCGGAAGGTGGCACAATTGTGTCAGAGGGCATAAACGAAAGGTGTAAAGCGCATTCTTTCATCCACAGAAGACCGGAACAGGCGACGATCTGCCCACAAGCAGCTTGCGTCAGACGCGCGAAGGTCATTCGGCTGCAGCTTTCCGCGAGAGGTGCAATTGCCAGCCGCGCCAAAGTGACGGGTCTTGAAAGCTCCTGCAGGACTACAGCCTGGGAGTTCGACGTGGCGATGTCCCCTCTACCGGCTTCTGCACGGGGCAAGGCAGGTCGAAACACTGTATTCGCATGGTTCCCGGTAGGCGTCCGCTTTCGGAAGCCGATCTTCGTCTTTCCGAATTTAGTCATTTCCGACACAAAGCCGCCTCAATCACGCCCGAATCGATACACAACCTAAAGTTGTGTGAATTGTCGAGATTCTGCCACAGATTCGGCAATTTGCCACAACATCGTTTCCGGTTCTTCTGAGGAGGGGGTCCTTAGAGCATCATGGCATTTGACACATCAGAGTCCTTGTCTCAGTCCGACTGCGGGGACGAACTTCTGCCGGGAACCACGC
>JBIJDO010000038.1:0-12948 GCA_044344105.1 Tabrizicola sp. | reverse complement strand
CGATCTCGCGGTCGGTCACCGCGATGCAGCCCCAGGTCCAGTCGCGTTTGTTCGTGGGCCGGTTCGGCCCGCCGTGGATCACGATGTCACCGCCGGGCGACTTGCCCTGCGCCTCGGCGAAGGCGACGTCGGCCTCGTTCGGGTAGGAGATCTTGAGCGACAGGTGGTATTGCGACTTCGGGTTCTTGTAGCTGATGAAATAGGCACCTTCCGGCGTCTTGCCGTCGCCTTCGAACTGTTTGGGCCCCACCGGGGCGAAACCGAGGCCGATGTCAAAGGACTTGAGGACACGATCCTCGCTGATGAGATACAGCTTGCGTTCGCCCTTGAGGACCTGGATCTGCGTCACCTCCGGCCCATTGTAGGTGCGGAATTTCGATCCACAGCCTGCAAGCAGGACGGCGATCGCCAGGATCGCGAAAACCTTCAGATAGCGCATGCCCAAGTCCGCCTGTAGTCAGCCTGCCTTTTTTTCAATGGATACAGGAAACTGGCCGTCTTGGCTAGGCGGATGCCAGGGCCATGCGTTCACGGAAATGTCAGCGCGGCCGGGTGAAGCGCGCGACCAGCTCGACATGGGCGGACCAGCGGAACTGGTCAACGACCTGGGCCCAATCCAGCCGGTAGCCGCCTTCGGTCAGCACCTTCGCGTCGCGGGCGAAGGTGACGGGGTTGCAGGAGACTGCCGCGATGGTCAGGATTCCTGAGCGTGCGAGGCGGTCGGCCTGCGCCTCGGCCCCGGCACGCGGGGGGTCGATGACAGCACCGGAGAATTCATCGAGCTCGTCAGGTTCCAGCGGGCGGCGGAAGAGATCGCGGGTCTCGGTCGATACACGGTGCAGGTCCGGCGTGTTCCGGGCGGCAAGGTCAAGGGCTTTCGTCATGGCCGCATCGCCCTCGACGGCGTGGACGTCCATGGTTTCGGCGAGAGGGAGGCTGAAGGTGCCGATGCCTGAAAAGAGATCGACCACGCGCTTCTGCGGGCCGAGGGCCTGGCGGACGGCGTGAAGCAGGGCCGCTTCGCCTTCGGCTGTGGCCTGCAGGAAGGCACCGGGCGGCGGGACGACGGTGGCTTGGCCCATCGTCAGGGCGGGACGGTCGCGGAGGGCCACGGTCTCGCCGTCCCAGGTCAGGCGCGCGAAGGCGTGGGCTTCGACCAGCCGGGCAAGGTCCATCCGCAGCGCCGCATCCAGGGGCTTGCCGCCGGTGACGGTCACGTCGGGGCCGCCCCTGGTGAGGCTGACCTGGAGCGCCAGTTCGCTGGAGCGGGAGCCTCCGGCCGCGACAAGCGTCTGCAGGCCGGGGACAGCGGCAAGGATGCCGGGGTGCAGAAGCTGGCAGTCGGGGATCTCGGCGATCGCGTCCGACGCGCGGGCGTGAAAGCCGATCAGCACGCCGGATCTGGTGCGCCGGGCCGAAAGCGTGGCGCGGCGGCGCGTGTTCGAGGGCGAGGTCTGCAGGGGCAGAAAGGGGGCGGCAAGGCCTTGGCCTGCAAGGGCATTCGCGACAACCTCCTGTTTCCAGCGGGCGACGAAGGCGTCTGAGGCATGCTGCACCTGGCAGCCGCCACAGGCGCGGGCGTGGCGGCAGGGCGGCTTCACCCGGTCGGGCGAGGGGGTGATGATCTTGGGGTCAGCCAGGCGGTCGCCGTCGGGAATGCCCTCGACGACCTCTCCCGGCAGGGTGCCGGAGACGTAGACCGGACCGGGCGCGATGCCGTGGCCCAAGTGGCCCAGCCGTTCGACGGTGACGATCACTCGGCCGCTTCCGCTTCTTCGTCTTCGGTGCCGATGAAGCCGCCGGACTGGCGGTTCCAGTAGCGGGCGTAAAGGCCACCTTGCGCCAGAAGTTCGGCGTGGCTTCCCTGTTCGACGATACTGCCCCGGTCCATCACGATGATCCGGTCCATCGCGGCGATGGTCGACAGGCGGTGCGCGATGGCCAGCACGGTCTTGCCCTGCATCACTTTGGCCAGGGCATCCTGGATCGACGCCTCGACTTCGCTGTCCAGCGCCGAGGTCGCCTCGTCCAGGACCAGGATCGGTGCGTCCTTCAGGAAAGCGCGGGCCAATGCGATGCGCTGGCGCTGCCCGCCGGACAGCTTCACGCCGCGTTCGCCAAGGTAGGCGTCATAGCCGCGGCGGCCCTGATGATCGATCATGGATGAAATGAACTCGTCCGCCTCGGCAGCCTTGGCGGCGGCAAAGATGTCGGCCTCGGACGCCTCGGGTCGGCCATAGGCGATGTTGTCGCGGGCCGAGCGGTTGAACATCGCGGTTTCCTGCGTGACCATGCCGATCTGGCGACGCAGGCTTTCCTGGGACACCGTCCGCAGGTCGTGACCATCGACGGCAATCGTCCCTGCCTCGGGGTCGTAAAGCCGCAAGAGCAGCGAGACGAGCGAGGATTTGCCCGCGCCGGAAGCCCCGACTATCGCCAACTTCTCGCCTGCGCGAATGGTGAGGTCGATGCCCTGCACCCCGCCCCGCTGCCGGCCATAGGCAAAGGTCACCCCGTCGAACCGGATCTCGCCCCTGACGCGCGGCAGGGCCGTGGCGTCATCGGCATCGGTCAGCGTGTGCGGGACCGAAAGCGTGCGCATGCCGTCCTCGACCTCGCCCACGCTGGTGTAGATCGACATCAGCGTAAAGCTGACCCAGCCCGACATCTGCGCGATCCGCATGGCGATGGCACCCGAGGCGGCGATCTCGCCCGCCGTCGCCAGACCCTGCTGCCAGAGGAGGACCGTGCCGCCGATCAGAAGCACCGGCAGGACGCCCGCCAGCAGCATCAGGGCAAAGCGGAACCAGGTCGAGATGACGCCGAATTCAAGGGAACGGTCGCGGAAGACCTCCATCGCGTCGATGGCCACCCGGTCCTCGAACGCGGCATGGGCGAAAAGCTTGACCGTCTTGATGTTGGTGATCGTGTCGACGACCTGACCCGACACCATCGCGCGGGAGGAGGCCCGGGCGGCGGAATTCACCCGGATCATCGGCATGCAGACTCGGATCAGGATCAGATAGGCCACCAGCCAGACCATCAGCGCGGCGGCGACCTTCATGTCGATTGCGATCAGAAAGACGACCGAACCGATGACCGAGGCCAGCGCGAAACAGACGGTGTTGATCACCTCGGTCGCGACATCGGTGACGGCCCGCGCCGCCTGCATCTGCTTTTGCGCAATGCGACCGGCAAAATCGTTGTCGAAGAAGGTGACCGCCTGGCCCAGCGTCCAGCGGTGCAGCCGCGACAGGACCAGGGGCATCACGTTCGGCCCGATGATGATCGCGTTCGAGGCCGAGGACACCGCAAAGGCCAGGGGCCGCAGGATCAGGTAGAAGGCGATGAACAAGACGATCAGGGTCCAGTGCTCGGTGAAGAACGTGGCGGGTTCGGCCGTGACGGCGGCATCGACCACCCAGCCGAGGATCAGCGCCGAGACGACCTCTGTCACCCCGGCGAGCGAGGAGAGGACGCCTGCCACCACAAGCATCGGCCAGGACCCGGCCAGCGACCAGCGCATGAAGGCCCCAAGCCGTTGCGGCGGGGGGCCGTCGGCGGGGCGAAACGCATCGATAAGGGAGCCGAGGCTTTGAAGGGCGCTCATGCGAGTGAGTTAGGCCGACGGGTGGGGAAGTGCAAGTCGCCGAACGCGCAGTTGGCGATTCGCGCGCGTCAGACGCCTGACAAGAGGGTGTCGATGGCGCGGGTGATAAGGTCGCGCTGGTCTGCCACCGTCCCGACACGGCGCAGAGCCGAGCGGCGGACCGCGACGATCAGGCGGGTCGCAAGGACCAAGCGACGCCCATGCAGATCGAAAACGGGGTTGAGATGGCGTGCGACTGGATAGTCGGCAAGCAGCGGGATGACGACAATGCCTTTGTCCGGCGGCAAAAGCTCACTTTCGATCACCACATAAAGCGTACCGTTCGCTTCGGCCACGTCGAAACGGGTCAGTCCGTCCAAGTCTCACGTCCCGGTGACATCATGATGTCAGCAGCCGGATGGCCATGCTTTTCATGCCAGGCCGACTGGGCGGCGAAAGCCTCGGCGTTTTCCTCAAGCCAGGCCTGGCGGCGCGCCTCGGTCAGCGCTTTCGCCAGGGCCGCATTGGCCACTGCCGAGACGTTGATCCCAAGCGCGCGGGCCTCGTCGAGCATGCGTCCGTCCAGCGTCAGGGATGTCTTCCGTTTCGCGGCAGCGGGCATCGGCTTACTCCTGTCGATACCACGGTTTTATACCGCAATCCCACACCGCACAAGCTCGCCCGCCTTACTCCGCCGCCTCTTCCTCCAGCCCGATGAAGCCGCCCGACTGCCGCGCCCAGAAGCGGGCGTAGAGGCCGCCCTTGCGCAGAAGCTCGGCATGCGGGCCGTCCTCGACCACCGCGCCGTCCTCCAGCACGACGATCCGGTCCATCGCGGCGATGGTGGACAGCCGGTGCGCGATGGCGATCACGGTCTTGCCTTCCATCACGCCGTAAAGCGCGCCCTGGATCGCGGCCTCAGCTTCGGAGTCCAACGCGCTGGTCGCTTCGTCAAGGATCAGGATCGGCGCGTCCTTCAGGATGACGCGGGCAATCGCGACCCGCTGGCGCTGGCCGCCCGACAGTTTCACGCCCCGCTCTCCGACATGCGCATCATAGCCGGTGCGGCCCTGCGGGTCCTCCAGCGTCAGGATGAAATCATGCGCCTCGGCCTTCTTCGCCGCCGCGATCATCATCGCTTCGGTGGCGTCGGTGCGGCCGTACAGGATGTTGTCGCGGACCGAGCGGTGCAGAAGACTGCTGTCCTGCTGCACCATGCCGATCACCCGGCGCAGGCTGTCCTGCGTGACGTCGGCGATGTTTTGGCCGTCGATCAGGATCGCACCGGATTCGGTGTCGTAGAAGCGCAGCATCAGCTTGACCAGCGTGGACTTGCCCGCCCCCGACCGCCCGACGACGCCGATCTTCTCGCCCGGACGGATGGTGAGCGACACATCGCGGAGGCCGCCAAAGCCGCGCCCGTAATGATGGCTGACACCCTGCAGTTCCAGAAGGCCCTTCCGGAAGGCAAGGGGCTTTGCCCCCGGCTTGTCGACAAGGGTGATCGGCTGGGCAATCGTCTCCATCCCTTCGGCGAGCGTGCCAAGGTTCTGCACCAGGTTGGTCGAGGCCCACATGATCCAGTAGGTCATCGAATGGATACGCAGGACCAGCGCCAGCGCCGCCGCGACGACGCCGACCGAAGCCGAACCCTGAACCCAGAACCACATCGCCAGACCGCCGACTCCGAGGATCATCAGCCCGTTCAGGAAGGTCAGCGCCATGTCCATCTTGGTCACGATGCGCATTTCGGTCTGGAAGGTCTTGCGCGCCTTCTCGATCGCCTCCCTGGCGTAGTTCAGTTCCGAATCCTGATGCGCGAACAGCTTGACCGAATGGATGTTGGTATAGCTGTCGACCACCCGGCCCGTGACCGCCGAGCGCGCCTCGGACGAGGCGGTGGAGGCGGGACCGGCGCGGCGGATCGTCCAGCGCATGAGGAGGAGGTAGCCGATCACCCAGGCGAGGAGGGGCAGCATCAGCCGGGGGTCGGCCTCGGCCAGCATCAGAAGGGCACCGATGAAGGTGGCGGCGGCGAAGGCGGCCATGTCGAAGACCTGGAACACCGCGTCGCCAGCGGCGGGCGGGGCCTGCATGATGCGATTGGCGATCCGGCCGGCGAAGTCGCTTTCGAACCAGCCGACCGGCTGGCGCAGGACATGCCGATGCGCCCGCCAGCGCATCATCGTGCCGAAGTTCGTGAGGATCGTGTTGTGCAACAGGCCAACCGACCCGCCTGCCACCAGGGGCCGCACGAACAGGATCACCAGCGCGACCACCACGATCTCGCCCCAGTGCGCGGCCAGGAAATCCGCCGGGGCCTGACCCGCCATCAGATCGACCAGACGGCCAAGATACCAGATCATGCCGACGTCAAGGACGGCATTGCCGACCGAAAAGAGTGCGGTCCAGGCAAAGACACCCCGGAAGGCCTGAACATAGCCCTTCAGGAAGGGCCAGAGCCGGGTGGGCGGCGCATCCTCTTCAACATAGGGCTGATAGGGATCGACGAGGTTTTCGAAGAAACGAAACATTGGGGGAGACCTGAAGCAAAGGGCAGCGATGGGGTGAAGCGGTGCCTGAGAGCGACCGCCGCAACGGGACCGGTCAACTCAGGCGAGTCGAGGCGAATTCCCGTTTTCCATGCTGGTCTCCTGCTTTGGGTGCGGGCTTCTTAACCCAATCGCGGCAGAATGTCACGCCCCTTTCAGCAACTCATCGCGGCTGAGGGTCAGGTCCGAGGCAAGCCAGCGGTCCTGCAGTGCGGACAGCCGGGTGCCAAGTTCGGGACCCTGCAGCGCAGGCATCAGGTCGGCTGCAGTGACGGGGAAACGGGCCCTGGCACCGCGTTGCACCTCGGAGGACCAGTCCTCGGCGGGTCCGGTGCCAAGGACCGCAGCACGGGCGAAAAGCGCGTCGATGGCAAGACCGCCGCCCAGCCGCCAGCCAAGAACGGCAGGGGTCTCGGCAGAGGAAACGGCATTCCGAAGGGCGTCGAGGTCGCGCGCCTCGGCGCGGGAGAGACGCAGGTCTTCGGTATCGCCCCCAAGCACAGCCAGGCGGCACAGCCAGTGGGGAGGGTGGTCCCCCTCAAGGTGGACAAGCGGGGCAAGCGCGCGTGGATCCGACCCCGGCAGGACGCGGGCAAGGATCCCGGCCTGCGCCATGGCCGCGACGGCGGGCGCGGGGTCGCGGGCAGAGAGGAGCTTTCTCATCTCGGCATGAATGCGCTCGCGGGAGATGCCGTCCAGCCCCTCCGCAAGGGCGGCACAGGCCGCAAGACCCTCGGCGTCGATGCCGTTCGCGGGATCGCCATAGGCCGCGTGAAAGCGGAAGAACCGCAGGATGCGCAGATAATCCTCGCGGATGCGGGTTTCCGGGTCGCCGACAAAGCGGACGCGGCGCGCAAGCGTATCGGCAAGGCCACCCAAGGGGTCGATGACGGTGCCCTGCCGGTCGGCGTAAAGCGCGTTCATCGTCAGGTCGCGGCGGGCGGCGTCCTCGGCGATCTCGGTCGAGAAGGCCACCACGGCACGGCGTCCGTCGGTTTCGACATCGCGGCGGAAGGTGGTCACCTCATGCGGCTTGCCCCCGGCGATGACCGTCACGGTGCCATGGTCGATGCCGGTCGGCACGGTCCTGAACCCCTTGCCGTCAGCCAGCGCGACGACCTTGTCCGGGGTCGCATCGGTCGTCAGGTCGATGTCGTCGACCGGTTCCCCCAGAAGCGCATTGCGGACCGAACCCCCGACGAACAGGGCACGGTACCCGGCAGCCTCAAGCGCCAGGCACAGTGCCTGCGTGCCGGGGTGATCAAGCCAATCGCCGGCCACCTTCATGGTCCCATCCTTTCGGCCAGCCCCCGCAGGATGCGCGCGGTCGCGCCCCAGATGTAATAGGGACCGTGAGGAACCGCGTAGTAGCGCCGCCAGACGCCCAGCCACTGCCGACGCTCCACCGCGAACCGGGCCGGGTCAACCACATGCGCCAGGGGGACGGTGAAGACCTCGTCGACCTCACCCGCCTCTGGGACCGGGTCGAACCGGCCCCGGACCAGTCCGACAAAGGGGGTGACGGCAAAGCCCGTGACCGTCTCATGAATCGGCAGCTTGCCGAGGACCTGCACGCGGTCCGGTGCAAGACCGATCTCCTCATGGCTTTCGCGCAGGGCGGCAGCCTCGGGCGAGGCGTCCGTAGCATCCACCTTGCCGCCGGGAAAGGCGATCTGGCCGGGATGATGCTTCAGATGGGATGACCGCTTGGTCAACAGGAGGGTGGCCCCTTCCGGTCGCAGCCACACCGCCAGAAGGACCGCCGCGGGGCGGAGCGATGAGCCGGAGGCCGCCCGCATGCCGGGGTTCAGGTCAAAGTCCGAAGACGGACCAGCCGGACGGTCGAGCGCGCGCCTGAGCCTCGCCTCGACCGCGTCGGTCATGGGGTCGCAGCGCTTTTGGCGGCGGTGCCTTCAAAGCCAAGGGTCTTGGGGTCCATCTCGTAATGCGCACCGCAGAACTGGCAATCGGCGGTGACGATCCCGGCCTCGGTCGTCATCCTGGCGATGTCCTTCTGGCTGTAGATCGACATCGTGCTGCGCACCTTGTCCTCGTTGCACGAACAGCCGAACCGCACCGGCTGGGTGTCAAACACCCGCGGGCCTTCCTCGTGGAACAGCCGCACCAGAAGATCGGTCGGCGCGACCGAGGGGCCGATCATCTCCAGCTCCTCCACCGTGCCAAGCAGAAGGTTCACCCGGTTCCAGTCTTCGGATTCGGCCCCGCCCAGAATATCGGCATGGGTCAGAAGGCCACCCTCGCCGCTGCCCTGATCCGCCGCGACGCCGCCCACCGACGGCATGTGCTGCAGCATGATGCCGCCTGCCCGCCAGTGCTGCGGGCGGCCGGGCTCGATGCTTTCGCCATAGGCGAGCGCAAAGCGGGTCGGGATCTGTTCGGACTGGGCAAAGTAGGTCTCGGCGCAGGCCGAAAGGCTGCCGCCGGCGATGGGCGTAAAGCCCTGATAGGGCACCATTCCCTCGCCCTGGTCGATCATCATCGCAAAATAACCCTCACCGATCTGGCCGAAGCCGGGGGCGGCGGGATCAAGCCTGTCGGCGTCGAAACTCGCGTAGGCGCGGATGCGGGCCGGCTCGCCATCGGCGGTCGGGCCGTAGTAGTCGGTCGCGATCAGCCGGGCCGCGCCCTTGCCGCGCACCTGCAGCGACAGCTTCCAGCGCAGCTTGACGGTCTGGCCGATCAGCGCGGTCAGAAGCGCCATCTCGGCAACCAGCCCCTCGATCACCGGGGGATAGGCGTGCTGCTTCAGGACCTGGTCTAGCACCCCGTCAAGCCGGGCGATGCGGCCCCGGATGCCCGAGACGTCAAGTTGGAATGGCAGGACGGTATCGTCCCATGCGATTTGCGAACCGGTGGTCATTTCGATGTCCTGGGGGATTTCCCGAAGCTGCCAGACTTGGCATACCGCGCCTATATAGGCAGAGCAACGCCTGGTCCAAGGGGGTGTCATGATCCGTCGCTACGGGGAACCGGTCCGATCCGGCCAGCGCTACACCCGCAGGCCGGGGGTCTATGCGGCGCTTCTGCAGGGCGATCATGTGCTGGTGACCCACCAGTCCGCACCCGTGCCCGAGTTCCAGCTGCCCGGCGGCGGGATCGACCGGGGCGAGCAGCCGATCCTGGCGCTGCACCGCGAAGTCCGTGAGGAGACTGGCTGGAAGATCGCCGTCATGCGCCGTCTGGGCGCGTTCCGACGGTTCACCTACATGCCGGATTACGACCTCTGGGCGGAAAAGCTCTGCACGGTCTATCTCGCCCGGCCGGTGCGCGCCCTGGGCCCGCCGTCCGAGGCAGGGCACCTGGCGGTCTGGCTACCAGTCGAAGAGGCGCTCACCCGGCTTGGCAACCCCGGCGACCGGGCGATGCTGGCCGGGGTCCTGCGGCAGCAGGTCCAGAACCACCCCCGACACATCATCGGGGAACGCGTCGCTGCCCGAGGCCTGTGACAGGTCCCAGACCAGCGCCTCCAGCAGGTCGGAGCCGGTCAGGTCGGCAGACCGGGCCAGGCTTTGCGCCAGACCGTCCTCGCCGAAGTCGCGACCTTCGGGCAGCGGGCATTCGGTGACGCCATCGGACACCAGAACCACCCGGTCGCCGGGATGCAGCTGCACCTCGATCCGGTCGAAGGCGGCATCGGCGATCAGCCCGACCGGCAGACCGCCCTGCCCCAGCCGTTCGATCCGGCCACCGTCGCGGATCAGCATCGGATGCGGGTGGCCGGCCTGCACCAGCGCAAGCACCCCGGTCCGGCGGTTCATCACCCCGAAGACGATGGTGAAATACTGCTCCGCCTGGATTTCGTCCAGCATCAGGCGGTTGAACCGGTCCACCGCGACTTCGGGTGGCAGAAGCGTGTGAACCCCGCCCGGCCCGGTCTGGAAGGCAAGGTTCTGGTCCGGCGAAGTGCCGGTCAGGAACCCCGCCAGCCGCGCGGTCATCATCGCCGAGGCCACACCATGCCCCGAGACGTCGATGGAATAGATCACCAGCCGGTCGTCATCGACCGCGAAACTGCCGACAAGGTCGCCCCCGACCCGACCCGAATTGCGCAGAAGCAGCGACACTTCCGCCCAGCCATGGTTGCGCACCCGGTCGCGCACCAGGGTCTGCTGCAGCTTGCGAGCCTCGATCAGGTCGCGGTCCAGCGAATCGTATAGCTTCTGCAGTTCGTTCAGCGTGCTTTCGACGACCTTGTTCTTCGCCAGAAGCTCCGCCTGCATCGCCAGCATCCGTTCCCCGGCCCGAAGCCGGGCGCGCAGTTCGTTCGACGCGACGGGCTTGGTCAGGAAATCATCCGCCCCGGCCTCCAGCCCGTCGGCGATTTCGGTCTTTTCCGATTTCGAGGTCAGAAGGATGAAATAGCCGTAGCGTTCCAGTCCCAACCTTCGGAATTCGCTGCAGAATTCCAGACCCGTCATCCCCGGCATCATCCAGTCGCTGATCACGATGTCGACGCCCGCCGTGCGACAGAGGTCCAGCGCCTCCAGCGCCGACGGGCATTCGGTCACCCGGTAGCCCCAGCGGCGCAGCTGCATCGACACGATATGGCGCTGTGCGCGGCTGTCATCGACGACCAGCACATGGCGCGCCTCTGCCGCCGGTGTCATGTCGTCCGCCGTCATCGCGCCTGCCAGCACCGTCATTCCCTTCTTCGCCTGCGCGATCCTTGGCCCCGCGCCCTTAACGCCAGGTGAATGCTAAAATGCGCGTCGATTGGCAGAGGCGCCGCCACAATTTGTTAACGGCGTTCCGGGCACACTCGTCCTTGGGTAGGTGCGGGGGCTTGGGCCATGATCGACTGGAAACGGGTTGCGGAACTGCGGGAAGAAATCGGCGCTGACGGCTTTGCCGAAGTGGCCGACATGTTCCTTGACGAAGCGGAAGGCGCGGTCCGCGCGCTGATGGCCGGGCTTGCGCCGGGTGAGGTTGAGGGGCAGCTGCATTTCCTGAAGGGCAGCGCCTTGAACCTGGGGCTCGCCGATCTTGCGGCCATCTGCCAGGAGGGGGAGCGCAAGGCCGCCGCCGGTCACGGGGCCGAGGTCGATGCCGCCCAGGTCGCGGCGGTCTATCAGGCCTCGCGCGACCGTCTGCTTGGCGGGCTCTCGCTCGACGCCGGTGCCGCCTAGACCAGAAACTCGGACAGGGCCTCGTCATTGGTGATGTCGCGGAACGCCAGTCCGGCGGCATCCATCCGCGCGGCAAAACGGGCGAAGCCGCCGGCACTTTTCGTCTCGATCCCGATCAGGACCGACCCGAAGTTGCGCGCCGACTTCTTCAGATACTCGAACCGGGTGATGTCATCCTCCGGGCCAAGCAGGCTCAGAAACTCGCGCAGGGCACCCGGACGCTGCGGCATGCGCAGGATGAAGTACTTCTTCAGACCCGCGTGGCGCTGCGCCCGTTCCTTGACCTCCGGCAGGCGCTCAAAGTCGAAATTCCCGCCCGAGGTCACGCAGACCACGGTCTTGCCGCGAATGTCCTCGGCCAGTTCCGGCAGCGCGTCCACTGACAGGGCTCCGGCGGGTTCCAGGACGATGCCTTCGACGTTCAGCATCTCCAGCATGGTGACGCAGATCCGGTCCTCTGGCGCAAGCCGCACGGTCCTGATGTCCACCCAGGACAGCCGTTCATAGGTCGTGTCGCCCAGCCGGGCCACGGCGGCCCCATCGACGAAACTGTTCACCTGTGCCAGCTTGACCGGGCCGCCGTGCCGCAAGGCGGCGGTCAGGCTGGCCCCGCCCAAAGGCTCGACAAACCGGAACTCGGTCGTTGCGGCCACCTCGCGCAGGTACCCCGTCACGCCCGAGGCAAGCCCGCCCCCGCCGACCGGCAGGATCACGAGGTCAGGCGCACGACCCAGCTGTTCGATGATCTCGACCGCGACGCTGGCCTGACCCTCGATCACGTCAGGGTCGTCGAAGGGCGACAGGAAATGCGCCTGCCACTCGGCGCAGAAAGCCTGGGCCGCGGCAAGCGTCTGGTCGAAATAGTCGCCGACCAGCTCGATCTGCAGGTTCGAGCCGCCGAAGATCCGGGTCTTGTCGATCTTCTGCTGCGGGGTCGTCACCGGCATGAAGACCGTGCCCTCGACCCCGAAATGCCGACAGGCAAAGGCCACGCCCTGGGCATGATTGCCCGCGCTGGCGCAGACGAAATGGCGCTGGTCCGGCTGACGTTCGCGCATCTTTCGCATCGCGTTGAAGGCACCGCGCAGCTTGTAGCTGCGCACCGGGGTCAGATCCTCGCGCTTCAGCCAGATATCGGCATCGTATCTTTGCGAAAGATGCTCGTTGCGCTGCAGGGGCGTCGCGGTGAAAAGGGCGCGCAAGGCTTGGGTGGTGGCCTGTGCGGATGCGATGTTCAGTGCCATTCTGCCCACGTTGAATCTGATCCGGCGGCGTGACACAATTTCGCCACTTTCTGCCCTTCACTCACTATTCCATGTCGATCTGCAAGTGTTTGCAAGGGAAACCACCGTGCGGCTGAAAGGTGTGCTGTCAGGTCTGGCAATCGTGGCATTCGCGGCAATGCCGGTCCTGCCGGTGTTTGACCACGACACCGGCGGAGCGGCCTATGCAAAGGATGGCAAGGGCGGCGGAAACGGCAATGGCGGCGGCAATGACGGCGGGAAAGGCAAGTCCGACCCCTCGGCATCGAAATCGACAAAAAGCGCTGGCGGGGCCTCGGCAGACGGAAACATGAACGGCGCGCTGAAGGCCAGCATGTCCGCCGTACTGGCGAAAATCCGCAATGGCCAGACCACCGACGGTCCCGTCGGACTGCTTG
>JBIJDO010000331.1:0-3767 GCA_044344105.1 Tabrizicola sp. | reverse complement strand
TGAGCTATGACCCCACCGGAGAGAAGCATCACGCCGTCGCCGCCGCGATGCCGGGTGTCTAGGACAGGTGGCCGGGGCGCGCAAGCGGAAAAATCCACCCGCGCGCCGGGGCTTTGTCCTCAGACTTCTTCTTCGTCGCCGGGCACATCGGCCAGGTCGTCAAGCGAGACATTGTCGTCTGCATCGTCTTCCAGAAGATCGTCGTCCATCTCGGAATCATCGGCAACGGCACCGTCCAGCAGTGCGTCTTCCGTCTCCAGATCCTCGGTCAGAACGTCGTCGTCCTTCTCGGGGACGGCCCGCGCGATGACCGAGGCGGCCATCTTGCGGCGGACGGATTCGATGTCCACCACCTCGCCCGTATAGGGGCTGACGATCGGAGATTTGTTCAGGTCGTAGAAGCGCTTGCCGGTGGTCGGGCAGATGCGCTTCGTGCCCCATTCTGCTTTGGGCATGGTCATCCCTTCGGTGGTCTTTGGCCGGAAAACTGCCGCTTGCCACAGGTGCTGCCGACTGTCAAAGCCTTTTCTCTGCGATCCGGCGGGACTATGGTTGCCCAAACTTTCAAGGGGATGTCATGGCCGTCCTGCCCGGCTCGCCGCCCGTCGAGGTGCATCTCAAACGCTCGGCCCGGGCGCGGCGCTTTTCGCTCCGGGTCTCGCGGCTGGACGGCAAGGTCACGCTGTCGATGCCGCTCCGCGCGCGGGAGGGCGAGGCGCTGGCCTTCCTGAAAGGCCACGAGGGCTGGCTGCGTGACACCCTGAAAGGGATGCCTGACTCGGCCCGGACACCGGTCACCATCGGGTCAGTCATCCCGGTCGAGGGCTGCGCGCTTTCGCTGGCCCCCGGCACCGGACGCGGCATCCGGGCGGAGGAGGGCCGCCTTCTGATCCCCGGAGACCCCGCCAGCGCCGGTCCCCGCCTCGCGGCCTGGCTGAAGGTCCTGGCCCGCGACCGGCTGGCCCGCGCGTCCACCCATTATGCCGGACTTGTGGGGCGGTCCTACACCTCCCTCGCCCTGCGCGACACAAGGTCCCGCTGGGGGTCCTGCTCGCCCGACGGCAGGCTGATGTATTCCTGGCGGCTGATCATGGCTCCGCCTGCGGTCCTTGACTATGTCGCCGCGCATGAGGTGGCGCATCTGGTCGAACTGAACCACTCCGCCGCCTACTGGGCTGTCGTGGACCGCATCTATCCCGGTTGGGAAGTGCAGCGGAAGTGGCTGCACACCCACGGCCAGACCCTGCACCGGCTGCGCTTTCAGGATTGACCGCCTGTCCGCCGGGGTGTTCCCTGCCCCCATGCTGACCCCGCGCCCGACCGACCCCAATGCCGCCGCCCACGAACGGCTTTACCGGTCGCTGCGCCAGCAGGTGATGCATGGCGAGCTCGACCCCGGCCAGTCCCTCACCCTGCGCGGCCTTGGCAAGGCGCATGGCCTGTCGATGACCCCCGCACGAGAGGCGGTGCGGCGGCTGGTGGCAGAGGGAGCGCTGACGCTGTCCTCTTCGGGCCGCATATCCACTCCCGAACTGACCCCGGAGCGGATCGAGGAACTGGCTGCGATCCGCGCCCTTCTGGAACCCGAGATGGCCGCCCGCGCCCTGCCCCGCGCCCATTTCGCGCTGATCGAACGGCTGACCGCGATCAACCTGATGAACGGCGAGGCGGCGGTCCGGGGGGATGCGGTGACCTATGTCCGCACCAACCTGGAGTTCCACCGGACGCTCTACCTGCGGGCCCAGACCCCGGCGATGCTGGCGATGTGCGAGACGGTCTGGCTGCAGCTGGGGCCGACGATGCGGGCGGTCTATGCGCGGGTCAAGCGGAGGGAGCCGCCGACCCACCATCGGATGATCCTGGCGGCCCTGAAGGCGGGGGACGAGCCGGGCCTGCGGCTGGCGGTGCGGACCGACGTCACGCAAGGGCTGCGGCATCTGACGGGATAGGTGCCCACGCGTGGGCAGGTTTTCTGGGCGTGGGAAATCAAGGGGTGGGGTGTGGGCGTTAACGATTTGCAAAGGAGTTCGCCCAGCCCTGTGCGGCCGCAGCCCGCGAAGGCTGACAGGGCAAGGGAAACCGGCTATGCCGGTTCGTGTGGCGTCAGAAAGCGCGATGCAGCATAGGGACAAGGTCGAATGAATCCAAGGCGCAGTATGACACCGCTGGATTGGCTCAATGCCGCGTTTCTGGTTGCCATCGGGCTTTTCCTGGGGCTCGCGGCCCATGGCCTGGCAGGGCTGGCCAGCGATGGAGCTTGGCTTGTGGCGGCGGGGCTTGTGGTCGGCGGTGGTGGCTTATTCATTCTGCTGCTTTGGTTCGATGGCCTACTTGACAGAGCGTTCGCGCGCTTCTTTCCCGGCGGGGTGCGGCCTGTCTCCCTGCCTTCTCGCACCGGGCGCAAGCCGCTTGCCCTTCTTGCTGGTCTGCCCTGCGGTCTGGTTCTGGGCGTCGTGCTTGCCGAGATGGGGCTCAGCGTTGCAATCCTTGGACTGTTCTGAGGCGCCGTCCCGGCTATGCTGGCTAATCAGACTGCCGCTTCGTGCATCCGTGCACAGAGGAGCGCTGCATTTGCGCCTTGGCGCGCATCGAGCGTCGCCCCATCTTCTGCGAGAACAGCAATCAGGAGAGACCGATGTCCATCCGTCCCGTCATCGAGACCCGCCGCGCCAGCCCTCATATCGAGGGCGCGGGCGTTCATCTGCACCGCGCTTTCGGGTTTCAGGACCCGACCGAGGCGGACCCGTTTCTCCTCTTCGACGACTTCCGGGGCGATCATCCCCGGGACTACTCGGCGGGGTTCCCGTGGCATCCGCACCGGGGGATCGAAACGATCACCTATGTGCTGGCGGGGACGGTGGACCATGGCGACAGCCTTGGAAACAAGGGCACCCTCGGGCCGGGAAGCCTGCAGCTGATGACCGCCGGACGGGGCATCCTGCATCAGGAGATGCCGAAGGGTGACGCGCAGGGCCGGATGCACGGGTTCCAGCTCTGGGGCAACCTGCCGCGCGCGCTGAAGATGACGGCACCCCGCTATCAGGACATGGAGGCTTCGGCGCTGCCCGAACGGCACGAGGATGACGGCACCAGCATTCGCGTGGTCATCGGCGACTATCGCGGGGTGAAGAGCCCGGTCGATGGCATCGCGGCGGACCCGCAGTATCTGGACGTCTTCGTGCCTGCGGGCAAGCGGAAGAGCTTCAGGGTCGACACCCGGCGTCGGGCCTTTGCCTATGTCTTCGAAGGCGCGGGGAACTTCCGCGATGCGGCCCGGCCCGAGGGCGTGCTTCTGGAAAAGGAAGTGCAGGGGCAGGAGGTCAACATCCGCGATCTGTCCGGCAACCGGACGCTGGTGCGCTTTGGCGCGGGCGATGAGGTGACGGTGACGGCGGGGCCGGAGGGCGTGCGGTTCCTGCTGATCTCGGGCGCGCCGATCGAGGAGCCGGTGGCCTGGGCCGGGCCGATCGTGATGAACTCGGAAGCCGAGTTGCGGCAGGCCTTCACCGAGTTGCGGAACGGGACGTTCATCCGGCCCGCGCATTGACGGGACGCTCGTCGATGACTTCGTCACTCCTCGCCTGGCGTCGGTCCTTGCGAGGAGAAGACGAAGTCGAACGACGAGCGTCCCGGTCAGGCATGGATCGCGCCGTCGCCGCAGGCGAGAGCGGCCTCGCGGATGGCCTCGGAGTAGGTCGGATGCGCGTGGCAGGTCAGCGCCAGGTCCTGCGCGGAGGCCCCGAATTCCATCGCGACGCAGACCTCGT
>JBIJDO010000056.1:0-11077 GCA_044344105.1 Tabrizicola sp. | reverse complement strand
ACTGGTGGGACAAGGTCCCGTCGAAGTGGCAGGGCTGGACGACCGACGACTGGCGCAAAGCCGGGTTCCGCGCGGTTCCGGGGTCCATCGTGCGGCGGTCAGCCTTTATCGCGAAGGGCGTGGTGCTGATGCCGTCCTTCGTGAACATCGGGGCCTATGTCGACGAAGGCTCGATGGTCGATGGCTGGGCCACGGTCGGGTCCTGCGCGCAGATCGGCAAGAACGTCCACCTGTCGGGCGGCGTCGGGATCGGCGGGGTCCTGGAGCCGATGCAGGCCGGGCCGACGATCATCGAGGACAACTGCTTTATCGGCGCGCGGTCCGAGGTGGTGGAGGGCTGCATCGTCCGTGAGGGCAGCGTCCTGGGGATGGGCGTCTTCATCGGCAAGTCGACCAGGATCGTCGACCGGGAGACCGGCGAGGTGATGTATGGCGAGGTGCCGGCGGGATCGGTCGTCGTCGCGGGCTCGATGCCGTCGAAAGGCGGGATCAATCTTTACTGCGCGGTGATCGTGAAGAAAGTCGATGCGCAGACCAGGGCAAAGACCTCGATCAACGAGCTGCTGCGGGACTGACCGTCAGGCGACCAGCAGCGCCGCGACATGTCCCGGAACCTCGGTCCGGGCGGCGGGGCCGAAGCCCTGCGCGGGATCGCTCGCAAGCGCCGGGAACAGGGTCAGCAGCTCCGCCAGGGTCTCGGGATCATGGCCCGCCAGCGTTGCAGGTCCGGGGTGGTAGCTTTCGCTCCAAAGCCCTTCGGCGCGGATGATCTGGTGGCGGGCGTAGAGAAGGTGGTGATAGGTGACGGGCAGGCCTGAATGGTCCTGGGACAGAAATCCGGCACGGACGAGATGTTGCGCTTTCACCAGAACCTCGACCTCGCCGCAGTACAGTTCGGCCCGCCAGCCGGTGAGGCACAGGCGATGCTGCGGCGAGACGGCAAGCGGGCCGTGATCGCCAAGCGAACCGGCGGGGATGCGGACGGCGGCGAACGTGCCTTGTGAGGCCACCTGCCGCGCGCCATGCCAGAGGACGGGCTGCAACCCGTCGTCCAGCGTCAGGACAAGATCGCCGACCATGATGTCTTCGATGGCGACGGGACCGCGAGCGGTGTCGATCCTGGTGCCTGACACGAAGCAGGGCACCACCTCGCCGCTGACGAAGCCGACATCGGTGATGCCGGCCCCGTTCGTCACCTCGTAGGAAAAGCTTTCCGGGCCGGCGCTGTCGTCTTCGTCGGCGACGATGGTGATGCTGCCGTCGCCGTTGACCTCGATCGTCAGGCCCGAGGGCAGGGTGATCTGGCTGCCCGCCTTGACCGGGATGCCGTTGATCTTGGTGATGGTCAGGCTGCCACCGCCAGAGTTTTCGTCGTTTTCCAGCAGGTTGATCGTGGTCGTCTCGCCCAGGCCGACGCTGAAGCTGTCATCCCCGGCGACAACGGCGGTCTGGACCGAATCGCCCGCGATCAGAAGGTTGCTGTCATAGGCCGCGTCGCCACCATCGGCGATGCCGATCTTGATGTTGTTGACCTGACCGGGGATGACCGGCGCCTTCAGCGTGAGCGTCACGGTGAAGCCGTCCATCTCGGTGTTGTACTGGTCCTTGGCGTTGTCGACGTAAAGGTTGCCGTTCCTGGTCGGGTTGATGTTGTCGATCGAGATGTCGCCGTCGCCGACGGTCAGCGTGGCCTTCTGGCCGTTGACCCAGACCCCCACCGCATCGTTGAAGCCCGAACCGACGTATTCGAGATATTCTTCGGACGAGAAGGTGATCTGCATCGTCAGGACGGACCCGGCGGGGATGAAATCGGCCTGGAAGATCGCCGCGTCAAAGGTCTTGGCCCCGGCGATGGCGTTCAGGTCCTCGTCGCCGTCGACGCCCTTGGTGTCGGTCGTGCGCGACGCGGTCTGGTTCGCCTCGCCCTTGGAATTGGTGAAGTCGGCGGCCTTACCGGTGGACAGGATGAGGCCGGTGTCCGACGGCGTCGCGTCCGGCGCAATCGCGTCACCCTTGGTGAAGATGCCTGCGGACAGGGGGTCGCCGGTGTAGCTTGCGGTCACGACCTTGATGCCGGAGCCGAACATCGCCTCGGCCATCTTGGTGGCCCCGACATTGGTTTCGACCGGCAGTTTCGTTGCGTTGACCATGACGCCCTCATGTCTGCAAAAACACCGTCACGGTGGGCGGCAAGGGCCTCAGAACTGGTTAATCGCCCGGACGAAGATGGTTAAAACTCTTCGCAATCCGTGCCGAGGGGAGCGGTGATTGACAAAGACGGACGGCCCGGCCAATCCGGACGGCAGAGAGCGGGAGACGGGCGATGGCGGATGAGACGGAAGCGGGCGGCAAGGCAAAACGACCGCAGCAGGTCTATTCCCTGATCGTCGAGGTCGGGCGCAAGACAGGCGACGGCCTGCCGGACAAGGCCACCGGGGCGGCGCTTCTGTGCTATGCCTCGGGCGTGGACGAAGCCGAAGCGGTGCGCGAGACGGTCGCGATCCTGAAAGAGGCGGATCTCGCCGTGCTGGAAGTGCAGGGCCTGGGCACGCTGGAGGAACGCCGGAAGGCTGGCGATGAAATTGACGAGGGCGAACAGAAGCTGATGGCCCGCGCGCTGGCCGAGAACTCGGTCATCGTCGCGGAAATGACGCCGTTCTTCGACTGACGGGCCGAAGACGCCTTCCGGTTGCAGGGTGCGGGCCAAGCGGGTAGGGAACGCAGGCACCTTGTTCTGGACCCGCCGATGCCCCTTGATCCGATCGACCCTGTCGCGCTGACCGCCAAGCTGATCCGGTGCCCGTCAGTCACTCCGTCGGAGGGCGGCGCAATCCAGCTTCTGGCGGAAGTGCTTGCGGAAGCGGGGTTCGACTGCACCCGGGTGGACCGGGGCGGGATTGCCAACCTGTACGCGCGCTGGGGCAACCGCGCTGCCAACAGGGCCTTCGGCTTCAACGGGCATACCGACGTGGTGCCGGTGGGCGACGCGGCGGCCTGGACGCGGGATCCGTTCGGGGCCGAGGTGAAGGACGGCGTGATGTACGGGCGCGGGGCCTGCGACATGAAGTCGGGGGTCGCGGCCTTTGTCGCGGCAGCGGTGGATTTCGTAAGGGAAACGCCGCCCGATGGCGCGGTGATCCTGGCGATCACCGGGGACGAGGAAGGCGAGGGTCGCGACGGGACGGTCGCGATCCTCGACTGGATGGCCTTCAACGGCGAGCGGATGACGCATTGCCTGGTGGGCGAGCCGACCTGCCCGAACGAGATGGGCGAGATGATGAAGATCGGTCGGCGCGGGTCCCTGACCTGCGACATCCGGGTCGAAGGCGTGCAGGGTCACAGCGCCTATCCGCACCGGGCGAAGAACCCCCTTTCGGCGCTGGTCAAGCTGCTGGCCAAGCTGGAGGCGGAACCCCTGGACCGCGGAACGGCGCATTTCGACCCTTCGACCCTGGCGATCACCACCATCGACTGCGGCAATCCGGCGGGCAACGTGATCCCGGCCAAGGCCTCGGCGCGCATCAACATCCGGTTCAACGACACCCATTCCGGCGACACGCTGTCGGCCTGGCTGCGGCATGAGGCAGAGGTTCTGGCCGAAGCGACCGGCGTCGAGATCGGCCTGAAGATCAGCGTCTCGGGCGAGGCCTTCCTGACCCCGCCGGGCGAGTTGTCGGCGCTGGTGGCGAAGGCGGTGCAGGCCGAAACCGGGCGGAAGCCGGTCGCGTCGACAAGCGGCGGCACCTCGGACGCGCGCTTCGTCAAGGACCACTGCCCGGTGGTCGAATTCGGCCTGGTCGGCAAGACCATGCACCAGGTCGACGAGAGGGTGGAGATTGCCCATATCGGCCAGTTGAAGGCGATCTACGGGCGCATTCTCAGAGAGTATTTCGCATGAACTTCCGCATCGAGGTGACCCGCGACGTGCCCACCTGCCAGGCCCTGCGCCGGGTGGTGTTCATCGACGAGCAGGGGGTCAGCGAGGCGGACGAGGTCGATGGTCTGGACGGCAAGGCGCTGCATCTCCTCGCCTGGGACGCGGATTGTCCGGTCGGAACGGCACGGCTGCTGCTCAAGGGGCCGGTCGGCAAGATCGGCCGGGTCTGCGTCCTGCCCGAGGTGCGCGGGACCGGTCTTGGCGCAGCGCTGATCGAGGCGGCGCTGGCGGAATTGCGCAGGCAGCCGGACGTGCGCGAAGCGGTGCTGGGGGCGCAAAGCCACGCGACCGGCTTTTACGAAAAGCTGGGCTTCGTCGCGGAAGGCGAAGAATTCCTGGATGCAGGCATCGCGCATCGCCACATGCGCCGCACCCTTTGACCGGCGGCTTTCAAGCGGAGCGCTGACGCGCAAGTCCCTTGTCTCGCCGATTTGCGTGAAGGACGCAAAACGGCTCGGGTCAAGGTGAGTATTTGGAAAGGGCAATTGCGGGTCGGGTAGTCTTTGGCGGTGGGTCGTGCTAGCTGTGCGGGCATGAAGACACTCCCTTCCAAGGATGAGATCCGGCAGTGGATTTCGCAGAATCCCGGCCTTGCGGCCAAGCGCGACATTGCCAAGGCCTTTGGCATCAAGGGCGACGGACGGACCCTGCTGAAGCGCCTCTTGCGCGAACTGGAAGGCGAGGGCGTGGTGGAAAAGACCGCGCGGCGGTTCCATGAGCGGGGCGTGCTGCCGCCTGTGGCGGTGCTTCAGGTGCTGCCGCCGGACAGTGCGGGTGATCTCTACGCCCGACCGCTGGAGGAGGGCGTGGATGACTGCCCCCGCATCCTGATCATCCCCAAGAAGGGCGATCCGGCGCTTGGTGGCGGTGACCGGATACTGGCGCGGCTGAGCAAGGTCGATCTTGACGATTATGTCTATGAGGCGCGGCTGATCCGGAAGCTGGGATCGAATCCGGCAAAAGTGCTGGGCGTGTTCCGGCCCAATGCCGAGGGCGGGCGGATCGTGCCCATCGAAAAGGGCAGCGACAAGGAATGGCGCGTGTCGGCGGACATGACGATGGGCGCGAAGGACGGCGAACTGGTGGAGGCCGAGGCGGTCGGGGCACGGCGGCTGGGCCTGCCTGCCGCACGGGTCACGGCGCGGCTGGGCGATCCGGCGGGGCCCCGGGCGGCGAGCCTGATCGCCATTCACCAGCACGGCATCCCGGATGTGTTCCCGGACGCAGTGATTGCCGAGGCCGACCGGGCAGAGCCGGTGGGCATGGCGGGGCGCGAGGACCTGCGCGGGTTGGCCCTTGTGACGATCGACCCGGTCGATGCGCGGGACCGCGACGATGCGGTGCTGGCCGAGGCGGACCCCGATCCGGGCAATCCGGGCGGCTTCGTCCTCTGGGTCGCGATCGCGGATGTGGCGCATTTCGTCACACCGGGGTCGGCGCTGGACCGCGAGGCGCGTCGCCGTGGCAATTCCACCTATTTCCCGGATCGGGTGGTGCCGATGCTGCCGGACATTCTGTCAGGCGACCTCTGTTCCCTGCACGAGGGCGTGGACCGGGCGGTGCTGGCGGTCAGGATGGTGATCGATGCGGACGGGGCGAAGCGCGGCCACCGGTTCGTGCGGGGGATGATGCGGTCGGCGGCCTCCTTGCATTACGCACAGGTGCAGGCGGCGGTGGACGGGTCTCCGGACGATGTCACGGGCCCCTTGCTGGAGCCGGTGCTGAAACCGCTTTACGCGGCCTATGCCGCGCTTGTCCGGGCGCGGGAGCTGCGCCAGCCTCTGGAGCTGGACCTGCCGGAACGGAAGATCGAGCTCGACGCCGAGGGGCGGGTGGCGTCGGTCGCGTTCAAGGAGCGGCTGGATGCGCACCGGCTGATCGAGGAGTTCATGGTGCTGGCCAATGTCGCGGCGGCGGAGGAGCTGATCCGGCTGAAGCGGCCCTTGCTGTTCCGCGTGCATGAGGAACCCTCGCCGCTGAAGCTGGACGGCCTGCGCGAGGTGGCCGAAGGCGCGGGGCTGACTTTGGCCAAGGGGCAGGTGTTGCAGACCCGGCATCTGAACCGGCTGCTGAGCCAGGCGGAAGGGACGGAGTTTGACGAGCTGATCAACATCTCCACCTTGAGGTCGATGACGCAGGCCTATTACCACCCCGAGAACTTCGGGCATTTCGGGCTTGCCCTGCGGAACTACGCGCATTTCACCTCTCCCATCCGGCGCTATTCCGACCTGATCGTGCATCGCGCCCTGATTGCGGGGCATGGCTGGGGGCCCAAAACAGGCAAGGACGGGTTGTCGCAGTGGGACGTGGAAAACCTGGAGGAGACGGGGAAGCTGATCTCGGACGCGGAGCGGCGGAGCATGGCGGCGGAGCGGGATACCAACGACCGGTATCTGGCGGCCTATCTGGCGGACCGGGTGGGGGCCGAGTTTGCCGGGCGGGTTTCGGGCGTGCAGAGGTTCGGGCTATTCGTGCGGCTGGACGAGACGGGCGCCGACGGGCTGATCCCGGTCAGGGCGCTTGGCCGGGAGTTTTTCCACTTTGACGAGGCGAGCCAGACATTGATGGGGTCGGAGACCGGCCTTACCCTGGGGATCGGGCAGAAGGTCGTGGTGCGGCTCTCGGAGGCGGTGCCGGTGACCGGCGGGCTGATCCTGGAGCTTCTGTCCGTGGAAGGTGCAGTGATGCAGCCCGCGAGGCGGAAGGGCGGGAAATACCAGCCCCGGAAACCTGCGCAGGCGGCGGCAAAGCGGCGGGTGGTGCGCAGGCGGAAATGACGGATCCGGGGGACTTCGCGTCCCCCGGACCCCCTGCGGGATATTTGGGCCAGTATGAAAGTCATTCGGACAGGGATCGTCGTCGGGGTGCTGGGGCTGGTCGGGCCGAGCGCGGTGGCGTCGGCGCAGACGATCCTGCCAGATGCAACCGAAGCGGTGGAGGTCGAAATGGGCACGCAAGCGGGGCTTGAGGCCTGGGTGCAGGCGTTCCGGCCGCGCGCGCTGGCCGCTGGGGTTCCGGCGGCGACCTTCGACGCGGCGCTGCGCGATGTGGCGTTCGACGCGAAGGTCGTCGAGCGCGACCGGAACCAGAACGAGTTTTCCAAGACGATCTGGGATTATCTCGATACCGCGGTGTCCGAGGACCGGGTGGCGCTGGGGCAGAAGGCCATCGAGAAGAACCGTGACCTCTTGGACCGGATCGAGGCGGAATATGGGGTGGAAGGTGAGGTCGTCGCGGCGGTCTGGGGGCTGGAAAGCGCCTACGGCACGTTCCGGGGCGATCTGCCGGTGCTGGGGTCACTCGCGACGCTCGCCTATGAGGGGCGGCGGGGGGCGTTCTTCGAGGCGGAGCTGATCTCGGCGCTGAAGATCGTCGCGGGCGGGCATGTCGAGCGGTTCACCGGCTCCTGGGCGGGGGCGTCCGGGCATACCCAGTTCATGCCCTCGAGCTGGGAGAAGTTCGCGGTCGATTTCGATGGCGATGGCAAGCGGAACCTCTGGGGGGATGATCCGGGGGATGCGCTGGCCTCGACCGCGAATTACCTTCGATACTGGGGTTGGACCAAGGGGCAGCCCTGGGGCGTGGAGGTGGCACTTCCGCCGGGGTTCGACTTCGACCAGACGACCGAGCGGGTGGTGAAGCCGGTCGCCGACTGGCAGGCGATGGGGGTGAGGTTGGCGGCGGGGGGCGATCTGCCGGACCACGGGCCGGGGTCGATCCTGCTTCCCGGCGGGCACCGGGGGGCGGCGTTCCTGATCTGGCCGAACTTCCAGGTGATCGAGAAATACAACACCGCCGATGCCTATGTGGTGGCGATCGGGTCCTTGTCGGACCGGCTGGCGGGGCGGGCGGGCATCGAGGCGGGCTGGCCGCGCGACCTGCGGGCGCTGACGCTGGAGGAGCGGCGGGAGTTGCAGGACCGGCTGACCCGCGCGGGGTTCGATCCGGGTGGGGTCGACGGGCGGATGGGGCCGAAGACGGTGGCGGCGGTGAAAGCCTTCCAGAAGGCGCGGGGGCTGGTGCCGGACGGCTATCCGAGCCTGGACGTGCTGGAACGGCTGCGATAGCTGCCCACGCGTGGGCAGGTTTGCAGACATAATGATTTCAAGTGGTTGGTCGTGGACATTAACGGCTTGGCAACATTTCGGACCGGCTGCCGATGCCTTCGGTGACGCCAGACTCGGCACTGGCCTGCCAGGCAGGGTCGTGGCAGGATGTTCCATCTTTATTCTGGTTCCCGAATCGCCATGCCCTTCGTCGAGCTTTCTGCGCTGTCGAATTTCACCTTTCTCACCGGGGCCGCGCATCCCGAGGAGATGATCCTGCGCGCCGCCGAGATGGGCATGCCTGCGCTGGCGGTCGCCGATGTGAACTCGGTCGCGGGCATCGTGCGGGCGCATACCAGGGCGCGCGAACTGGCCCGCGACGGTGGCCCGAAGATCCGGCTGATCCCCGCCGCCCGGATCGTGCTGACCGACGGTTTCCAGGTCACCTGCCTGCCCCGCGACCGGGCGGCCTGGGGGCGGCTGTGCCGGCTGCTCAGCCTGGGGCGGCTTCGGGCGGAGAAGGGCCATTGCAGGCTTGATCTTGCCGATCTTCTGGACTGGGGCGAAGGGATGGAGATGCTGGTCCTGCCTGCCGACCAGCGCCTGACGCTGGCCATGATCGGCGAAGGGATGGAGCCGAAGCTCTGGCAGGCCCACCTCCGCCAACTGGCCAGGCGCTTCCCCGGGCAGGTCAGCCTTGTGCTGGCCCCGCGCTATGACGGGCAGGACCCCCACCGCTTTCAGGACCTCTCCCGTCTGGCCAAGGGGCTTGGCCTTCCCACCGTCGCCAGCGGCCTTCCCTTCCTGCACCACGGCCGCCGCCGCCGCCTTGCCGATGTCCTGACCGCGATCCGCCTTGGCGTCCCCGTCGACAGGCTGGGCCGCCGGGCGCTGCCGAACAACGAAGGGCGCCTGCGCTCCGGGGCCGAGATGCTGCGGCTCTTCCAGGGTCACGAGGCCGCCGTCGCGCGGGCCGGAGAGGCGGCCGCCCGTGCCGCCTTTTCGCTGGACGAGTTGCAGTACGAATACCCCTCCGAAGTGTCGGGGGGGGAAAGCGCGGCAGGGCGCCTTGCCCGGCTGGCAAAGGCGGGCCTTGACTGGCGCTATCCCGAAGGTCCGCCTGACAGGGTCTGCGCCCAGATGGCACATGAACTGAGCCTCATCGCCCGGCTGCGGTACGAGCCCTATTTCCTGACGGTCCATGACATCGTGGCCTTTGCACGGGCGCGCGGCATCCTCTGTCAGGGGCGCGGGTCCGCCGCGAACTCGGTGGTCTGCTATGCGCTGGGCGTGACCTCGGTTTCCCCCGAGATCGGCACCATGGTCTTCGAGCGTTTCATCAGCGAGGCGCGCAATGAGCCGCCCGACATCGACGTGGATTTCGAACACGAACGCCGGGAAGAGGTGATCCAGCACATCTATGAACGCTATGGCCGCCACCGCGCCGGGCTTTGCGCCACGGTGATCCACTATCGCGGCAAGCGCGCGGTGAGGGAGGTCGGGCGTGCGATGGGCCTTTCGGAAGATACCCTGGCCGCCATGTCGAGCCAGATCTGGGGCTGGGGCGGGCCGGGCGGGGTGACCGACACAAGGCTGCGCGAAATCGGTCTTGATCCCTCTGACCGGCGCCTTCGCCAGACCATGCAGCTCATCGACGAGATTCAGGGCTTTCCCCGGCATCTGAGCCAGCATGTCGGCGGCTTCATCATCACCGAAGGCCGTCTGGACGAGCTTTGCCCGGTCGAGAACGCCACGATGGAGGACCGCACCGTCATCCCCTGGGACAAGGATGACATCGACACGCTGAAGATCCTGAAGGTCGACATCCTGGCGCTGGGGATGCTGTCCTGCATCCGCAAGGCCTTTGACCTGATGGCCCGCCATCATCACCAGGAGTTCACCCTGGCGACCCTGCCGCCCGAGGACCCGGAGACCTACCGCATGCTCTGCCGGGCGGACAGCCTGGGCGTCTTTCAGGTGGAATCCCGCGCGCAGATGAACTTCCTGCCCCGGATGAAGCCGAAATGCTTCTACGACCTCGTCATCCAGGTCGCGATCATCCGTCCGGGGCCGATCCAGGGCGACATGGTGCATCCGTTCCTGCGGCGGCGAAACGGGCAGGAGCAGGTGAGTTTTCCGTCGGACGAGCTGGGCCGCGTGCTGGGCAAGACGCTGGGCGTGCCGCTTTTCCAGGAACAGGCGATGCAGATCGCCATCGTCGGCGCGGGCTTCACGCCCGAGGAGGCGGACCGGTTGCGCCGGTCGCTGGCGACGTTCAAGAAGCACGGGTCGGTCAGCGAATTTCACGACCGCTTCATCGGCGGCATGCTGGCCAAGGGCTATGACGCGGATTTCGCCAAGCGCTGCTTTGCCCAGATCGAGGGTTTCGGCAGTTACGGCTTTCCCGAAAGCCATGCGGCGAGCTTCGCGCTATTGGTCTATGCCAGCGCATGGATCAAGCGGCACCATCCCGGCATCTTTGCCTGCGCTCTGCTGAACTCCCAGCCGATGGGCTTTTACGCCCCGGCCCAGATCGTGCGCGATGCGCGGGAGCACGGGGTCACCGTCCTGCCGCCCTGCATCCAGTCCAGCCACTGGGACAACCGGATGGAATGGCTGGACCGGCCCGTTCAAGCTGGAGGTCAGGCCCCGGAACTGGCGCTGCGCCTGGGGTTCCGCCAGATCCGGGGCATCGCCGAAGAGGAGGCGCGCTGGATCACCGCCGCGCGCGGCAACGGCTATCAGACGGTCGAGGATGTCTGGCGCCGCGCCGGGGTCGGCCCGGCCACGCTGACCCGGCTGGCCGAGGCCGATGCCTTCGCCGCCCTTGGCCTGACGCGCCGGGATGCGCTCTGGGCCGCCGAGGCGCTGGCCGAAGGCCCGCCCTTGCCGCTGTTCGCCAGTGACATGGACGGCGAGGGCATCACGGAGCCCGCCGTCGTCTTCCGTGCGATGACGATGGGCGAGGCGGTGGTGGAGGACTATGTCGCCATGCGCCTGACGCTGCGCGCCCATCCGATGGCCCTGTTGCGCCCCTGGCTGGACGCGGCCTGACCCCAGGGGGGACGCTCGTCGAGCACTTCGTGCACTCCTC